>CAZVNY010000105.1:0-5997 GCA_964628785.1 uncultured Thiobacillus sp. | reverse complement strand
GCAAAGGCCAGGAAGCGACGATCCCCTTCGGACAATTCCTCGGCTCCGATGATGGCGGCCAGGCCCCGTACCTCCAGGGCCTTGGCGTAGCTGGCAAAGAGCTGGCTGGCCACGTGGGGATGGTCCTCCCGAGTGAAATTCTTGCCGATGCCGTCCTTCATCAGGCGGGACAGGGAGGGCAGCACGGTGACCGGTGGGTACACACCCTGGTTGGACAGCTCCCGGCCCAGCACGATCTGGCCTTCGGTGATGTAGCCCGTGAGGTCGGGGATGGGGTGGGTGATGTCGTCCGAGGGCATGGACAGCACCGGGATCATGGTGATGGAGCCGCGCCGGTTGCGGATGCGTCCGGCTCGCTCGTAGAGCTCTGCCAGGTCGGAATAGAGGTAGCCGGGGTAGCCTTTGCGGGCCGGCACGTCCCCCCGCAGCACCGCCACTTCCCGCAGGGCCTCGGCGTAGGCAGTCATGTCGGTCATGACCACGAGCACGTGGTAATCCAGGTCGAAGGCCAGATACTCGGCGGCGGTGAGGGCCGCCCGGGGAGTGAGCAGGCGCTCGATGACCGGCTCATCCGCCAGGTTGAGGAACATGACCACCTTGTTGAGCACGCCGGATTCTTCAAAGCTTTCCTGGAAGAAGCGGGCGTCGGCGTGGGAGGCGCCGAAGGCGGCGAACACCACCACGAATTCCGAGGCCTCGTCCCCCAACAATTTGGCCTGACGCACGATCTGGGCCGCCACCCGGTTGTGGGGCAGGCCACCGCCGGAGAATACCGGCAGCTTCTGGCCCCGGGTGAGGGAGTTCATGCCGTCGATGGCGGAGATACCGGTCTGGATGAACTCCCGGGGATAGGCCCGGGCGGCCGGGTTCAGGGGTTCTCCGTTCACGTCTCGCCGGTCCGCGGAGATGATGGGCGGGCGACCGTCCCGGGGGATGCCGGCACCGTTGAAGGTGCGACCCAGGATGTCCCGGGACACCGGCAGGCGGAAGGGCTCGTCCAGGAAACGGACCCAGGTGCGTTCCAGGTCCAGCTCGTCAGTGCCTTCGAATACCTCCACCAGCACGGCATCGTCGGCGGTACGAATGACCTGACCATTGCGCAGGTTGTCGGCATGGTCCTTGAGCTGCACCCGGGAACCCGCCGCCACACCGGGGACCCCGG
Organism: uncultured Thiobacillus sp.; assembly: GCA_964628785.1. GTDB lineage: Bacteria > Pseudomonadota > Gammaproteobacteria > Burkholderiales > Thiobacillaceae > PFJX01. The sequence continues at coordinate 4,835 of CAZVNY010000105.1, read as the reverse complement.
ACATGACGATGAGGCCCCCCTGGGCAGCGGTAGCGGTACGAAATTCGATGTTTTTCATGGCGTGGCTCCCACCTCGCCTCGAGCCTGCCCACCAGCGCCGCCGGTGGTCTCGTAGTCCAGGGCGATCTGGGCAAATTCATTGGGGATCTGCCCGATCCGCTCCTGCAGTCCTGCCAGATTCTCGGAGGTGTACTGGCTCTTCCAGCGCCGGGCCTGGGCCAGCAGGGGCATCTGAATGAGGCGCCGTGCCGGCACACCCTGCTTCACCAGCTTGAGGCCCTGACGGTGTATGGCCAGCAGGGCGGAGAGCAGGGCGAACTGTTTCTGCGGCGAGGCAAAACTGTCGGTTTCGTCGATGGCGGACTGTTGCAGGAGGCCTTCCTTGATCATGCCCGCCGCCTCCAGGGTCCAGCGCTGTTCACTGGACAGGGCTTCCACCCCCACCAGGTTGACGATGCGCTGCAGCTCCTCGGATGCGGCCAGCAGGTCCAGGGCCTCGCCCCGGGCCGCTTCCCAGCCCGGGTCCACGTTCTCCGCCCACCACTTGGCCGCGGAGGGCACATAGCCAGAAAAGCTCTCCAGCCAGTCCACCGCCGGATAGTGCCGGGCGTCCGCCAGCTCCTTGGACAGGGCCCAGAAGGTCTGGATGATCTCCTTGGTATGGCTGGTCACCGGTTCGGAAAAGTCACCGCCGGGGGGCGATACGGCACCGATGAGGGTGACGGAACCATGGTCGCCGGCCAGGGTCTCCACCCGCCCGGCCCGCTCATAGAAGGCCGCCAGACGGGAGCCCAGATAGGCGGGATAACCCTCCTCCACCGGCATCTGACCCAGACGTCCCGCCACCTCCCGCAGGGCCTCGGCCCAGCGGCTGGTGGAGTCCGCCACCATGACCACGTCATAGCCCTGGTCGCGGAAGTATTCCGCCAGGGTGATGCCCACATAGATGGAGGCCTCCCGGGCCACCACCGGCATGTTGGAGGTGTTGGCCACCAGCAGGGTGCGCTCCATGAGGGGGCGGCCGGTATAGGGGTCCTTCATCTCCGGCATGAACTCCAGCACGTCGGTGAGCTCGTTGCCGCGCTCGCCACAGCCCACATAGATGACGATCTCGGCATTGCACCAGCGCGCGATCTGTTGTTGCAGCATGGTCTTGCCCGCCCCGAAGGGACCGGGAATGGCGGCCTTGCCCCCCTTCAACAGGGGATAGAAGGTATCCAGGATGCGCTGACCGGTGAGCAGGGGCTGTACGGCGTGGTCCCGATTGCGGAAGGGGCGCGGCGTGCGTACGGGCCAGCGATGGAAGAGGTGCAATTTTTCGATGTGGCCGTCCGCCAGGCGTACCCGGCCGATCACGTCCTCCACCGTGTGTTCCCCTTCCGGCGCCAGCTCCAGGAGCTCACCCTGGATGAGAGGAGGCACCAGGATGCGGTGCTGGATGGATTCGGTCTCCTGCACCGTGCCCAGCACGTCACCACCGGACACCGGGGTACCCGGCCGCCGGTCCGGATTGGGCACGAAATGCCAGCGCCTATCCCGGGGCAGGGAGGCAACCGCCACCCCCCTGGCGATGCGGTCCCCGCTCTTTTCCCACACGGCGTTCAGGGGTCGCTGCACACCGTCGAAGATGGCATTGAGCAGGCCTGGACCCAGTTCCACCGACAGAGACCAGCCCAGGCCCTCGGCGATCTCGCCGGGTCGCAGGCCGGCGGTGTCTTCATACAGCTGGGCCAGGGCGGTGTCCCCTTCCCGGCTGATCACCTCGCCCACCAGCCCTATACGCCCAACACGCACCTGTTCACCCAGCACGGTGTTGGGCAGTTCCAGCTTCACCAGAGGCCCGTTGATTTCCAGAATTTTGCCCATGGCGTTTCCTTTAACGTACCAACACGCTGAGATCCAGGGTGCTGACAAAGAGACGCTCCATCACCACCCGGGCCAGTTCATCGGCCAGGCGTGCCTGACGCGCCTCGAAGGTTTGATCCAGACGCCCCCGGTTGTCTGCCAGGCGCACCCGGATGCCCCCCTCACTGGCCAGTCCATGGATGGCCAGTTCCAGCTGGCGCCCCGGGGCCACTCTTGCCACAAGTTCGGGCCATATCGGTGCCAGCAAGGGTTGATCCGAGCCCCTCACTTCCGCCACCAGATCCCCATCCGGCAGGGCCTGCACCGCGGCCGACAACCATTGCTCCAGCACTTCCCGGTAGCGTCCAGGATTTCCCACCAGCTCCTGGAAGGACAGGCGCACGCTGGACAGAGTAGCCTCCGTCAGGGCCCAGCGCAGGCGATCCAGTTCCGCCGCCAGACGGGTTTCCGCCGCCTGCAGTTGGCGGCGGAAGAGACGCTCTGCATCGGCCCTGGCCACCACCAGCTCCCGCTCCTCGGCCTGCTGCACCCGCTCCCTGGCTTCCGCCAGGATACGGGCCTTGGCGGTCTCCGTATTCTGCTGCTGCTCCCGGGCCAGGGATTCGGCCTGACGTAAGAGGGCCTGCTCCAGTTGGCTTACTTGACCTTCAGCATCCATGCTCATCTCCTGTCCCCGACGACCCGCTTACGCCGCCCGGGACAACTCGTCATTTCAGGGCCTCGGGGCCCAATACGGCGCGCACCACATTGTCTACTGCCGGTGCGTAGTCCCGGGGTGCGGTCAGCGGAGGCAATTCCGTGACCACGATACGGCCGCCCTCGTTGCGCAGGCGATTCAACAAGGGACCACCGGCGTGGGCGAGACGGCTCTCCAGCAGCACCAGGGCATCCGAGCCCTCCCGCACCAGCTGGGCCAGCACCTCTTCCACCTGGCTGGAGTCCGCATCCGGATACACCTCGGCACCGATGAGACTGAAGCCTTCCGCCAAGCCGGCACTGCCCAGCACCACCAACCGGCCACCTGCGTCAGGGGTTGTCACTGCCGCATCCATATGCAGACTCAGATCTTGCCCAGCAAGAGGATGGACATGACCAGGCCGTAAATGGCTACGCCTTCCGCCAGGCCCATGTAGATCAGGGTGCGTCCGAACATCTCCGGTTTTTCCGCGATCACTGCCATGGCGGCGGAACCCACCGGGCCCAGGGCCATACCGGCACCGATGGCGGCCATGCAGGTAGGCAGACCAATACCGATGAGGGCCAGGCCCATGCCCAGGGAGATTTCCGAGATGCCCCCGGCCATGGGTTCGGCGGCCATGACCTCCTGCACCCCCATGAGCAGGGTGCCCACCAGGGCCAGGCCGAAGACCAGGACGTTGGCCAGCAAGCCGCCCTTCAACCAGCTCGGGGAAGGCAGGTTACGGGGTTTCAGCTCCAGCCAGACACCAGCGCCGATGGTGGCGGCCACGGAGAGGCCTATGATTGCGATCAGCCAGCTCATTTTTTTCTCCTGAAAAGATCAAACATTGAGACGTCCTCTCATTTCACGCCCACCAGCTTCAAGGGCACGAATTCCGTGCCACTGGCACCGAAGAAGCGGGAAAACCCTTCGTAATACATGAGGCGCAGGGCCTGGATGGCGACGATGCCGCCCTCCAGCACGATGATGATCACGTTGCCCAGCACGATGGTGAGCCAGTGCCCCGCCAGATCCAGACTGTTGGCGATGGTGAACACCGCCAGGGCCAGGGCCACGTGGTTCAGGCTGAAGGCCGCCACGCGCATGAAGGACAGGGTGTTGGCAAACAGGTTGATGCCGGTCTCCAGGGTCTCGATGGCGGTGACCAGGGCACGTTCGCCCAGGCTGGCCCGGGTCTCCACCCATTTGAATACGGCCACGCTGAGGATGCCCGTCAGGATCAGGATCCAGGAGATGGGGCCCAGATCCGCCACTCCGGCCAAGCCGGCCACAGCGCCCACTGCTCCCAGGTAGAAGACCAGGCCGGCCAGACCCGTGGAGTCGAACAGGGCTGCGGCCACATGTCCGGCGACAAAGCGGTTGTAGGCATTGGCCAGCAGGGTGAGGACGATGAAGCCCACGCCGAAGGCGATGGCCACACTGAGCAACAGGGTGGGGTTGTGCAGGGGGGACATCCACACCGGTTCTATCAGGTCCTCGTAGCCGAAGACGCTGCCATAGAGCAGGCCAAAGAGCATGGACACCGCCCCGGCGGCCACACCGATCCAGGCCATGACCCCCAGTTTCTTGAACAAGGCCAGGGCCAGGAGCAGGATCACGGCACCGTGACCGATATCGCCGAACATGGCACCGAAGAGCAGCAGGTAGGTGAAGGCAAAGGGCAGGGTGGGGTCGAACTCGCCGTAGCGGGGTACGCCATAGCTTTTTACCAGGGGCACGAAGGGGCGCAGCCAGGCTGGATAGCGCATCAGGGAAGGCACCTTGTCCGCCTCCCGGAAACCGGGCGCATCCATGTCCAGCCAGTAGCGCCCCTGGAAACGCTCGTCCAGCAGCGTCCTCAGTTCCTGTACCTGGCGCCGAGGGATCCAACCCGTGAGCACGGCCAGGCCACCCCGTCCACGTACGCCGGCGATGGCTGCCTCGGCCAGGGGACGCCCCAGGGCCAGCTGCAGACGGGCCTCTTCCAGGCCGGAACGGAAGCGGTTTTTCAGGACATCCAGATTGCTGCAGGCCTGGACGTCACGACTCTCCACCCGCTCACGCTCCTGCAGCAACCAGGTCCGGGCGGCCTGGGGGTGGGTGCGTAGTTCCTGGGGCACGGGCAACTCCCGCCAGCCCGCCTGGGACAGCAGGCCTCTCACTTCTTCCCTGCGTTCACGGGGACCGGCAATGACGGCATAGGCCTGATCATCCACCTGGTCAAAGATGGAGATGAGGGAGTCGGTCATGGACAGGGCCTCTTCCACACGCCGGGTGTTGGCCATGGGCA
>CAZVNY010000104.1:0-6058 GCA_964628785.1 uncultured Thiobacillus sp. | reverse complement strand
ACGCGCACGCGCCGGCCTCCGCGGCCTGGTGGGTCGTCGGCGTCATAGTCTTCTCTGGTTTCTGCGTCCTGGTGGCGCTCATGCGCAAGGGCGTCAACGTGTTCTGGGCGGAACCGGCCGGGACCACTCGCGTGGTCAGGCCGTTAGAGGCCGTCCCCGTCGCGTTCCTCATCGCCCTGCTCGTAGCGCTGACCGTGCTGGCCCAGCCGACGTTGCGTTACACGGCCGCGGCGAGCGCCGGCCTCGAGGCGCGCTCCAGTTACCTGAGCAGCGTCCTGCAGGGACCGGAGGGTGAGGAGCCGTGAGGCGCATCGTCCCCCACCCGCTCCTCGCCGCCTTGCTCGCGGGCATGTGGCTCCTGCTCCAGGAGTCGCTCGCGCCCGGCGACATCGCCCTCGGGGTCGCGCTCGGGCTCGTGCTCTCGCGCGTGATGGTGGCCTTGGAGCAGGAAGCGCCGAGCATCAAGCGCCCCTTCGTAGCCCTCGGTCTGTTCCTGGTCGTGTCTTACGACGTGGTGCGCTCCAACTTCGCCGTCGTCGCCATCCTGGCGGACCGGCGTCGCAAGGCCCACTCCGGCTTCGTGAACGTGCCTCTGACCATCAAGAGCCCTTACGCGCTCGCCGCGCTCGCTACGATCATCACCGCCACGCCGGGCACTTTCTGGGCCGCCTACGACTCCCGCACGAACGTCGTGACGATCCACGTCCTCGACCTCGTCGACCCCGACTACTGGGTGAGGACGGTAACGCAACGTTACGAGCGGCGCCTCCGGGCGGTGTTCGAATGACGGCGGAGGCCATCCTCCACTGGGGCCTCCTGGCGGCCCACGGGCTGCTGGGCATCGGCCTCGTCTTCGCCGCCGCACGGCTCATCAGGGGCCCGCGCGCGCAGGACCGCGTCCTGGCGTTCGACGCGGTCTACCTCAACGCGGCGCTGCAAGTGGTCGTGTTCGGCATGCGTGCCGGCCAGAGCGGCTACCTCGAGGCGGCCCTCGTCATGACGCTCCTCGGCTTCGCCGGCAGCTCAGCCCTCGCGAAGTTCCTCATGCGCGGGGAGGTCATCGAGTGACCCCCTTCGTGGCCGTCATCGTCGCCCTGCTCGCCCTCTTCGGCGCGGCGCTCGCGGCCGTCGGTTCGTACGGCTTGCTGCGGCTGCGCTCCTTCTACGAGCGCGCCCACCCGGCGACGCTGGCCGCCACCCTCGGCGCCACGTCCATCCTCCTCGCCGCGATCCTCTTCTACTCCGTCTCGGCCGGCAGGTTCCTGCCCAAGGCCTTGCTCCTGATCGTCTTCATCCCCCTCGTGAACCCGGTCACGACGATGTTACTCGCGCGCGCGGCGCTCTCGCGCGACAGGGCGCGGCGGCGCCCGACCGCGGTGGTGGAGGGCAGCGCCGAAGCCGAGTGGCTGCGCGAGGCCGACGCGCGCGTGCGCGCGCAGGCCGAGGCGGCCAGGCAACAGGCCATCGTCGACGACGAGACAGCGCCGGCCGTGGCGACCGACCACTCCGAAGGTGAGGCGTGAACCGAGGCGGCAGGGTGGGCTTAAGCAACTGGCAGCTCCTCGGCCTCGGCGTCGGCGCAGCCAGTTTGGCGATAACCTGGGGCCTCTACAACAACTTCATGCCGTTGCTCCTACGCGACTACGTGCGTTCGAGCGGCATGCGCGGCGCCATCATGGGCCTCGACAACGTGATGGCCATGATCCTCCTCCCGCTACTCGGCACCTGGTCGGATAGGATCGACGGCCCGCTCGGCAAGCGCCTGCCGTTCCTGATCGTGAGCATGCCGCTGGCCGCCGTCCTGTTCGCGCTCCTGCCCTTCGCGAAGGCCGCCTTCTGGACCCTCCTGGCGGTCGACGTCGCGTTCCTCCTCGCCATGACGGCCTTCCGGGCGCCGTTGGCGGCGCTCATGCCCGACCACGTGCCGCCCAGCGGCAGGCCGCACGCCAACGCGGTACTCACCATGCTCGGAGCCGTCGGCGGCGCCATCGGCCTCCTCTTCGTCGCCCCCATGGCGGACGTGGCGCCCTGGTTCCCGTTCATGGTGGCCGGCGCTGTCATCCTCGCCGCACTGTTCGCCGTGCGGGCGGCCACGGAGCCGCACCCGCCCTACGTCAGCGCCGGCGTCATCCAGGAAGACGCGCCTCTGGTCAGCGGCCTGATCCGCGACGCCGCCACCGTACTGCGCAACAGGGAGGGCGGGATCCTCCTCGTGCTGGTGGCCGTGTTCTTCGCGTTCTTCGGCTACTCCGCGCTGGAGGCCCAGTTCAGCACCTTCGCGACCGAGGAGTTCGGTCTGACCGGCGGCAGCTCGGGCATGATCATGGGGGTTACCATCGCCGGTTTCGTCGTGATGGCGCTACCGGCCGCCCGCTTGGCGCGGCGCCTCGGCGAGCTGAACACCATGCGGCTCGGCGCCTCGCTCCTCGCCCTCTGGCTGCTCGTGGCAACGCTGACCGCCGACCCCGCCACCATCTCGATCTGGCTCGGGCTGGGCGGCGCGTCGTGGGCGTTCGTGCTCGTGCCCGCCTACCCCCTGGTCGTCAACCAGGGAGGCGAGGACCGCGTGGGCTTCTACACGGGCATCTACTACCTGTTCGGCTCGGCGGCGGCCATCCTGGCCCCCAGCTCCGTAGGCGCTGCCATGGACCTGCTCGGAAACCGTGTTCTCCTCCCGGCCGTCGGCGTGAGCATGGCCATCACAGCGGTGACACTCACCTTGGCCATGCGTTCACGGGCGCGGTCCTAACGGGCGCGGTCCTACTTGCCGCTGACCAGGCGTACCGGGCTCTAGGCTCGCGTCGCGAGCGGAACGGGCAGCTTCCCGGCTACCACGCGGCTAAAGAGGGCATCGACCACCGCCTGCGGCGCGCTCCCTCGGTAGCCGAAGGCCAAGAGCGCAGGCCCGGGCACCAACGCGGCGGAGTAGGGGTTCCACAACGCTATATGCGCGAACGGCACCCCGGCGTACTTGGCCCACTCGGCGGCGCGCATGGCCGAGGCGACCTCGCCGTCCGCGACGCGCGTGCGGCTCGTCGAGGCGTAGATGACCGCGTCTGGCAGAGGGTTCATGCCTCCGAGGCTCGGGGTGACGTCGGCCGTCTCGCCCCAGGTGAGGTGGATGCGTTGCACGTGCACGCCTCGTCGCTCCAGCTCGGCGGCGAACCCATCGGCCGGCCGCGCGCTGAGCTGGCTGGCGGCGTTGGCGCGCACCGCTTCGGTAGCGATGAGCGCCACGCGGTCGCCCGGCGCCAGCCGGGGCAGCTCACCCAAGGCGACTAGGCCGCGCCTGGTGGCCTCCGCCATCGTGGCGTAGTCGGCCGCCTCGGCCGCCTCGGCCGGCCGGCTAGTGGCGGGGCGCGCCGGGAAACGCCGCGCGAAGTCCGCGATCCGCCGCACGGCGGCAGCGTACTCGCCCTCGTCGACTTCTCCGGCGGCCACGGCGGCCGCTATGGCATCGAGGGTGCTGCGCTGCAGCTTGACCGGACCGAGGGTCAGGGGCAGGTCGGCGCCGGCGCGCAGGGCCATGACGGCGGCCGCACCCGCGGAGTAGCGCTCGGAGATGGCTTTCATGTCGAGCGCGTCCGTTATGGCCAGGCCGTCGTAGCCGAGCTCGTCGCGCAGCAGGTCGCGCAGGGCCTTGCGCGAGAGAGTGGCGGGCAACCCTGGCTCGAGCGCGGGCAGCACGATGTGCGCGCTCATCACCGCCGCCGCCCCGGCCGCGAAACCCGCCTGGAACGGCGGCAGCTCCGTGTGCCGCAGGTCGGTGAGCGAGCGTTCCACGGTCGGGAGCGCCAAGTGCGAGTCAAGACTCGTGTCGCCGTGGCCAGGGAAGTGTTTTAGCGTCGCGCCGACGCCTGAGGACTGGAGGCCGCGCACGAACGCGGCGACGTGCCGGCCGACGAGCGCCGGATCCGCGCCGAACGAGCGGTCTCCGATGACCGGGTTGAGCGGGTTCGAGTTGACGTCCGCGACCGGAGCGAAGTCGAGGTTGATGCCGATGCCAGCCAGCGCCCTGCCGGTGGCGGCCGCCACCGCCTCCGTCAGCGCCACGTCGTCTGCCGCCCCCAGCGCCATGGCGGGGGGCGGGAACGGCACGTCGAGCACGCGCAGCACACCGCCGCCTTCCTGATCGATGGCGACGATGAGGTCGTCGCCGGCCAGCGACCGCGCCTCGGCGAGGTAGTCGGCCAGCTGGTAGCGGTCGGCGACGTTGCGACCGAAGAGGCAGACGCCCGCGAGCCTGCGCTCGCTCAGCAGCTCGCGCTCGTCCGCCGTGATGGCGGTACCCGAGAGGTCGCCCATGAGGGGCAGTACGGTCATGCTCTGGTCACCCCGTTCGTGGGTAGGGTCGGTCCTCGAGTCATATCGACCCGGGTCACCTCGACCGGACGTCCGCGGCGTCGCGCAGGGCGTCGCCGACGAAGTTGAAGGCCAGCACGGAGAGGACTATCAACGCCCCGGGCGCGAGCAGCCATGGGTAGAGCCTGAGCGACTCGAAGTTCTGCGCGTCCTTCAGGAGTAGGCCCCACGACGTCATCGGCTCCTGCACGCCAAGGCCGAGGAACGACAGCGCGCTCTCGCCCAGGATGTAGCCCGGCAGCGCGAGCGTGGCCGCGACGACCAGGTAAGAGGTCAGGTTCGGCACGACGTGCTTGACGATGACGGTGAGGTCGCGCACGCCGAGCGCCTTGGCCGCAGTTACGAACTCCATCTCCCGCGCCGCCAGCACCTGACCGCGCACGACGCGCGCCAGGCCCGCCCAACCGATGATCGCGAGCACCGCCACGATGCCCAGGTAGACGGCGGTGGAGGGCCAGGTCGTGGGGATGACGGTGGCGAGTGCGAGGAGGATAGGGATGCGCGGGAAACTGAGGAGCACTTCGATGAGGCGCTGCAGCACCTGATCGATCCAGCCGCCGTAGTAGCCGCTAACGCCGCCCACCAGGATGCCGATGCTGAACGAGATGAGGATGCCGATGAGGCCGACCGTCAGGGAGACCTGCGAGCCCACCAGCATGCGCGAGAGAAGGTCGCGCCCGAAGCGATCGGTACCGAGCGGGTAGTAGTCGCCGCCCACGGCGCCGAACAGGTGCCGGTCGGTGGCGAAGAGACCGAGGAACTTGTAGCGCTCGCCCTTCACGAAGAGCCGCAGCGGCAGCGGCTGCTCCATGTCCGGAACGAAGATGCGCCTGAACGTGACGGGGTCGCGGTCTTGGACCATGGCGTACGTGTGGGGCCACGCGAGGTGTCCCTCGTGCCACATGCTCAAGGGCTGCGGCGGCTGGTACACGGCCCGATGCTGGGTCGTCACGTCGAACGGGGCGATGAACTGCGCGAGGAGCGCGACCAGGTAGAGGACCAGGAGGATCACTCCGCCAAGCACGCCGGTCCGCGAGCGCGTGAAGCGGCGCCACGCCAGCTTGAGGGGGCTTGGCCCGGCGTCGGCCTGCGCGCGCTTCGCGGCGGCGCCGACGGTCGTGTCAGTCATAGCGGATCCTCGGATCCACCCAGGCGAGGGCGACGTCGGCCAGGAGGTTGCCGACCATCAGCAGCGCACTGGCTATGAGCAGGAGCGTCATCGCGACGTACTGGTCCTTGGCGAGGAGCGAGTCGTAGAGCAGCGGTCCGATGGTGGGAAGGTTCAGGACGATGCTGGCGATGATGGTGCCGTTGATGAGCTCCGGCAGGCTAAGGCCCAGCATCGAGACGAGCGGGTTGATGGCGGTGCGCACGGCGTGGCGGTTGATGACGCGCCGCTCCGAGAGTCCCTTGGCCCTGGCCGTGCGCACGTAGTCGGCGTTCAGCACGTCGAGGAGGTTGGCGCGCATCTGGCGCATGACCGAGGCGACGCCCGTCGTGCCGATGGCCAGGATCGGGATCCACATGTGGTTGAGGAAGTCGACGAACTTGTCCCAGGTCCATGGCACGCCGATGTACTTGGGGCTGAAGAGCCCGCCGACCTGCGTGCCGCCGGTCTGCAGGACGAGCGCGATGAGCAGCAGCGCGATGAGGAAGTCCGGCACGGCGAGCCCGACGTAGCCGATGAAGCTCGAGA
>CAZVNY010000103.1:680-6121 GCA_964628785.1 uncultured Thiobacillus sp. | reverse complement strand
CTCGGGCGGCTGGGGTAACATGGCACATGCCGCAACCACTCCACCGCAGCATGCCCCTCATCGTCGAACGCAACCTCTCCCCGGCCCGGCAGAGCGAGTTGGGCATCCATGGCTGGCCCACATGGAAGGATGCCGAGGGGGAACGCCGCCTGAGCTACGACGCCGCCGAAAAGAGCTTTTTCCTGGCCGGCAGCGCCACCCTCACACCGGAAGATGGCGAGCCGGTTACCGTGAACGCCGGTGATCTGGTGGAGATCCCTGCCGGCCACTGCCTGTGGCAGGTGCATGTACTAGTGCGCAGGCACTATCGCTCCGAAGCCCTGTCTCCGGCATGCTGCATCATCTGACCTGAAGCCGACCCGCCATGTCCATGAACCGTCGTGACTTTCTCCTGAGCACCGGTGCCCTGGCCCTGAGCCGGCCAGCCCTGGCCCGGACGTCTGCCGCCCGGCCCCGGGTGGTGGTGGTGGGCGCGGGCTATGGCGGCGCCTCCTGTGCCCGCCTCCTCAAGGAGTGGGACCCCCAAGTGGAGGTGACCCTCATCGAGCCCCGGCCCCAGTTCATTTCCTGCCCCATGTCCAATACGGTCATCGGCGGCATGAACCGGCTGGAGGACATCACCTTCCCCTACGACTATCTCAGACGCCGGGTGGACCACTTCGTGGCGGACCGGGTCACGGACATCGACGTGGACAAACGCGTGGTGACCACGGCCAAGGGCCTCAGGCTGGCCTATGACCGGCTGGTGCTCTCGCCGGGTATCGAGCTCATGTTCGACAAGGTGGAAGGCTATGACGCCGCCGCCCGGGAAACCGTGAAGCACGCCTGGCAGGCGGGCCCGGAGCAGACCGGGGTGCTGCGCCGCCAGCTGGAGGACATGCCCGACGGCGGCGTGTTCGTCATCAGCATCCCCATGGCCCCCTTCCGCTGCCCGCCGGCCCCCTATGAGCGCATCAGCCTGGTGGCCCAGTATCTGAAGCGCCACAAGCCTCGCAGCAAGATCATCGTCCTGGACGCCAATGGCGACCTGGTCTCCAAGAAGGCGCTGTTCACCACGGCCTGGCGCAAGCACTACGGCTATGGCACCGACGCCAGCCTCATCGACTATCGGCCCGACAACCGGGTCATCGCCATGGATGTGGCAGAGATGGAGGTGATGACCGACTTCGACGAGGCCCACGGGGACGTCATCAACCTGATTCCGCCCATGGGGGCCGGTGCCCTTACCGCCCAGATTGGCGCCCGCACCGGCGACAACGGCATGTGGTGCCCGGTGGACTTCCTCAGTTTCGAGTCTCTGGAAGTACCCAACGTGCACATCCTGGGGGATGCCATGCTCGCCAACCTGTCCAAGGCCGCCGCCCTGGCCAACACCAGCGGCAAGCTCTGCGCCTGGGCCCTGGGGGAGATCTTTGCCGGACGCCAGCCGGACCCGGAACCCGTGATCTCCAGCACTTGCTACTCCCTGGGCAGCGACCAGGCCGCCTTCCACGTGGCCACGGTGTTCCGCTACAACCCCGAGAGCAAGCTCCTGGAGGTGCAGGAGGGCAGCAACGGCGTCTCCGAGCACGAGAGCGCGGAAGAGCTGGAATACCTGCGGGGCTGGGCCTACAACATCTGGGCCGACACCCTGGCCCTGCCCCGGGACTACCCCTTCAGCAACCTTTTCTGAACACCGCCGGGCACGCCGTCGCCCGGGCGCATCCCCCTGAGCCGTTGCCAGGAGGCATACCTGGCGGCTATTGTCGTTGCAGATTTCTCCCTGCAACCCGAGCCTTTCGCTTGTCCTCCACGCCGTGAAACCCGCCACCCTGGCCATCCTTCTGCTGTTGTACGGCAGCCCAGCCCTGGCCCAGGGGCCTGCGTCCCCGGCAGGCAGCCCGGGCATGGCCCTGAGTTTCGCCCAGGCCCAGGCGCTTTTGCTGCGTGAATCGGATCAACTGCGCGCCGATGCCAAGGCGGTGGAAAGCGCCCGCCTGCGCCGGGAAGGCATGCAGGGCGTGGATGGTCCCTCCGTCGTGCTCACCGGCATGACCTACCACTACTCGGTGAATGCCGACATCAGCCTGGACCCGGCACACCAGGCCCTGGGTGGAGCGCTGGGCCAGTTACCCCCCGCTCTGGGAGGCATCCTGGGGCAGTTGCCGCAACTGCCCAGCAACTACAACCTGCACACCGAAGGCAACCGCGGAGACGCCATGCTCTCCCTGCTCTGGCCCCTGTACACGGGGGGTCTGGGGGATGCGCTGCGCAGCGAACTGGACGCCCTCAACGACGAAGCCCTGGCCGATGCCAGCGACAGCGAACTGGGCCTGCACAGCCTGCTCGTGCAGCGCTACTTCGGCCTGCAACTGGCCGAACATGCCGCCCGCCTGCGGGAGGACGTCCTGGCCACGGTGCAGGCCCATGACGCCGCTGCCGAGAAGATGCTGGCCCAGGGCAGCATCTCCCGCCTGGAGCGCCTGCAGGCCAAGGTCGCCCTGGCCGAGGCCAGCCAGCAGGCGCGCAAGGCCCGGGAGGAAGCCCAGCTGGCGGCCACGGCCCTGGCCCGCACCCTGAAGGCCGATCCTTCTCTGCGCCCTACCACATCGCTGTTTTTGCACAGCCAGCCCCTGCCCCCCCTGCAGGACTTCATCGAGGCCGCCTGGCAAAACCACCCGGGGCTGTCCAAGGTGCAGGCCAAACAGCGCCAGGCCACGGCCCTGCATGCCGGCCAGGAGGCCCTGCGCAAGCCCATGCTGCTGGGTTTCGGCATGGCCGACGCCACCAACAAGGCCAGACGCCCCACCTGGGTGGCCGGACTGGCGGTGCGCTGGAGCCTTTGGGACGGCCTGGACCGGGACCGGCTCAGCCTGGCCACCCAACGCAAGATCGAGCAGGCCGAGCTGACGGAGCGGCAGGCGCATAGCGACATCGCCCTGCTGGTGGAAAAGAACTGGCTGGCGGTGGAACACGCCCGTACCCGCTATCTGGCCCAGCAGACCCAGGAAGACCTGGCCCGGGAGCTGCTCCGCCTGCACGCCGCCGGCCTGCGGGAGGGTACCAGCACGCAACTGGACTGGATCGATGCCCAAACCCAGCTGGCCAAGGTGCAGACGGAACGGGCCCAGAGCGCCAATCAGTACGTGCAGGCCCTGGCCACCCTGCTGCAAAGCACGGGGCAAAGCCGGGATTTCCTGCGCTACGTCCAACAGGCCGACATCCACGTCGGACCCCACACCCCATGAGCAAGACACACTACGCCAACGTCCGCACCGGGCTCCTCATCCTGGCCGGCAGCCTCGTGCTGGCCTTCGTGCTGTGGGGGTTCTGGCAGGCGTCGCAGCCACCAGCGCCCTACTTCCAGGGCCAGATGGAGGCCAGGGAGACCGATGTGGCAGCCAAGATCACCGCCCGCATCGCCCGGGTCGCCGTCAGCGAGGGCCAGCACATCCAGCCCGGGGACGTACTCATCGAGCTGGACAGCCCGGAGGTACGGGCCAAATCCGCCCAGGCCGAGGCCGCCCTGGCCGCCGCCCAGGCTGTCTCCGAAAAGGCCCAGCGGGGCGCGCGCAGCCAGGAGGTGGACATGGCCCGCCTGTCCTGGGAGCGGGCCCGGGCCGCGGCCGAGCTGGCGGAAAAATCCTATCAACGGGTGCAGAACCTCTACGACCAGGGGCTGGTCTCCGCGCAGAAACGGGACGAGGCACACACCAACTGGCGCGCCAGCCAGGCCCAGGCCAACGCGGCCCGAGCCCAGTATGACCTGGCCCGCAGCGGCACCCGCAGCGAGGACAAGGCCGCTGCTGCCGCCCAGGCCCGGCAGGTGGAAGGCGTGCTGGCCGAGGCCCGGGCAGCAGAGGCCGAGACCCGCCTGCACAGCCCCGTTGGGGGGGAAGTGGCCAAGGTCCTGGTGCGGGTGGGGGAGCTCTCGCCGGCGGGGGTACCCGTGGTCAGCGTGGTGGACCTGCAGGACCAGTGGGTGGTGCTCAACATCCGCGAAGACCAGCTCCAGCCCTTCGCCCTGAAGTACCGTTTCCACGGCCGGCTGCCCGCCCTGGGGGAGCTGCAGGCCGAGTTCGAGGTCTACTACGTCAGCGTCCTGCCCGACTTCGCCACCTGGCGCACCACCCGGGGCAGCCAGGGCTTTGACGCGCGCACCTTCGAAGTGCGTGCCCGGCCTGTGCGCCCCATCGCCAACGCGCGACCGGGCATGAGCGTCATCGTCGAGTCCCTGCGGTGAATGCCTTTGCCCGCAGTCTGGGGCGTGAATGGAGGCTGTGGCGCAGCCGCCCCCGGGATCTGGCCATGGTGACCTGGGTGCCCCTGCTGGCCATGGCCATGCTGTGCTGGATCTTTGCCAGCGGCCAGCCCTACCGCCTGCCCATCGCACTATGGGACGAAGACCACAGCAGCCTGTCCCGCCAGCTGGAACGCATGCTGGCGGCCACCCCGGGGCTGGCCCTGCAGGAGCCCGTGCTGAACCGGGAGCAGGCCCGGCGTGCCCTGCAAGGCATGGGTGTCTACGCCGTGGTGCACATCCCGCCGGGCATGACCCGGGACATCAAGCGGGGCCAGGCGGTGAGCATCAGCCTGCTGCACAACGCCCAGATCGCCACCACCTCCAGCCTGATCCAGCGCGACGTGCGCCAGGTGGTGGGCACCCTGTCGGCGGCCGTGGAGATGCAGGCCGCCGCCAAGCGCGGCACCCCGCAGCAGGCCCTGCAGGCGGGCATGGAGCCCATCAGGACACAGCTGCTGTCCCTGTTCAACGTCTCCACCAACTATGAACAGTATCTGGCCGCCGCCCTGGTGCCCGCCCTGCTGCACATCCTGGCCATGACCGCAGGGGCCTGGAGCGTGGGGCGGGAGCTGCGGGATCGCACCCTGGGGGACTGGCTGGGCAGGCCAGCCCGGGTCACGTCCATTTTTGCCGCCCTGTCGGGCAAGCTCCTGCTGCCCGCCGTCAGCCTGTGGCTCGGCGCCATGGCCTGCCTGCTGTACCTGGCCCAGCTGCGGGGCTGGGCCGTGGCGGGCAGCATGGCCTGGATCGCCCTGGGCCTGGCTGCCCTGGTACTGGTCAGCGTCAGCGCCGGCGCGGCCCTGTCCGGCCTCACCCTGTCCCTGCGCACGGCCCTGTCCGGGGCGGGGTTCTTCTCGGCCCCGGCCTTTGCCTTCAGCGGCGTGGCCTATCCCCTGCTGGCCATGGACGGCGGCGCCCGGGCCTGGGCCGTGGCCATGCCCTACACCCATTACGCCCGCCTGCAACTGGCGCAATGGCAGATGGGCGCGCCCACGGCCTACAGCGCGCCCATCGTCGCGGCCCTGCTCCTGGCCAGCTTGGTGCTGCTCCTGCTCACCACTCTGGGGCTGGCACGGGCCCTGGAACGTCCCCTGTCCTGGGGGAGGCGCTGACATGACCTTCCCGGGCCTGTGCCTGCGCAGCCTGCAGCAGCTCCTGC
>CAZVNY010000103.1:0-670 GCA_964628785.1 uncultured Thiobacillus sp. | reverse complement strand
TGGTACTGGGGGCGCCGGTGCTGTACGGCTTTTTCTATCCCTGGTTCTATGCCACCCAGGTGGCCCAGCGGGTGCCGGTGGCCCTGGTGGTACAGGACGAATCCGGTCTGAGCCGGCAAATGCTGCGTTTCGCCCGCGCCAGCCCGCGCATTGATCCCGTGCTGGTCACTGCCGACGAGGCCCGGGCCCGGCAGGCCCTGCTGCGCGGCGAGGTCATGGGCTACGCTCTGATCCCCCAGGACCTGAAACGGGACGTGCTGCGCGGCGCCGGCAGCGTGCTGCCGGTCTATGCCAACGGCGCCTACCCCATAGCCGGCAAACAGGTGCAATACGGCTTTGCCGAGGCCTTTGGCACCGTCTCCGCCGGCGTCGAGCTGCGTCGCCTGCAGGCCGCCGGGCAAAGCCCCCTGCAGGCCGCCGCCAGCCGCTCCCCCGTGAATGCCCGGCTCCTGCCCCTGTTCAACCCCACGGAGGGTTATGGCAGCTTCGTGGTGGCGGCGGTGGCCATCCTCATCCTGCAGCAGACCCTGCTCATGGGCGGCGCCATGCATGTGGGCAGCCTGCGGGAACAGGGTCGGGCCGGGGGCGGCAGCAGGCTGTGGCTGGCGCGTCTGCTGGCCCTGTGCGTGCCGGGATGGCTGTCTGCCCTGTATGACATGGGCTGGATCTT
>CAZVNY010000102.1:0-6215 GCA_964628785.1 uncultured Thiobacillus sp. | reverse complement strand
GCTCGTCAGCGACCCCGACGCCGAGCGTCGCGCGTTCGTCGAGGAGCGCCTCGGCGCCACGGCGACCGTCGACCCGACCACCCACGATCCGGTCCAGGCCGCCAAGGAGTTGACGGACGGACGCGGCGTCAACGCGGTCTTCGTCACCGCCGGCGTGGCCGCCGCCGCGGAGCAGGCGATAGACATGACCGGCAAGTACGGCACGGTCGTGCTGTACGCCGCGAGCTACCCGCCCGCCAAGATCGCCGTCGACTGGAACCGCATCCACTACAACGAGATCCGCATCGACGGCACCGAGTCGCGCACGCGCGACGACGTGCGCAGGGCGGTGCAGCTCCTGCCCGGGCTCGATCTGGAGCCGCTCGTCTCGCGCCGGATCGGCCTTGACGACCTCCCTGGCGAGCTCGCACTCGGCGTGCCGAGAGGCGCCACGCAGCGCGTCGTCGTGAGCATGGCTTCTTGAGGAGGCCCCGGCGTCGTGATCGCGGAGTAACGAGCCCGTGAGCACGGCGTCCTGAGCACGGCGTAACGAGCCCAACCCATGGCGGCCCTGCCGGGACCGCCTTCGAGGACCACTAGCCCGCGGGCGTCTCGCCCGCACCGGAGGACACAGTGCAGAGCAAACTGGCCAAGAGACGTAGGATGCAGCGGATCTTCCGCGAGAACGGCCGTTCCCTGATCGTGGCGATGGACCACGGGTCGTTCATGAACGTGCTCCCCCATTCGGCCGACCCGGGACGGATCCTCGACGAGGTGCGCGAGGGCGGCGCCGACGCGGTCCTCACCACCATGGGCATAGCGTCGACGTTCGCCGACCGCTTCGGACGCATGAGCCTCATCATGCGCGTGGACGGCGCGGGCTCGAACCTCGACAACTCCATGGTCTTCGAGCAGCGCTACACGGTCGAGGACGCGCTGCGCCTCGGCGCCGACGCCGTCGCGGCCATGGGCTTCCCCGGCGTCAACCAGGGCCAGACCCTGCACAACCTCGCCCGGATCGCCGGGCAGTGCATCGCTTGGAACATGCCGCTCCTCGCGGAGATGATGCCGGGCGGCTTCGACAAGTCCGTCCATACCCCCGACAACATCACGCTGGCCAGCCGCATCGGAGCCGAGGTGGGAGCCGACATCATCAAGACCCTCTATACGGGCGACGTGCCCAGCTTCTCGTCGCTGACGTCCGGCGTCTTCGCTCCCGTCGTGGTCCTCGGCGGCAGCAAGCAGGAGAGCGACGCCGACCTCCTCACCATGGTCCACGACGCGATCAAGGGCGGAGCTTCCGGCGTGGCGGTCGGCCGCAACGTCTGGCGCCACGCGAACACGCGCGGCATCGTGCGCGCGCTGGCGCGGATCATCCACGAAGACGCCACCGTCGACCAGGCGCTGACCGAGCTGTAGCCGGCGACCGCCAGACATGACCGGCGATCTCTACCTCGGCGTCGACCTGGGGACGAGCAGCCTCAAGCTCGGGGTCTTCGACGCGGCCGGCGCCGAGCTGGCCGCCGGCCGAGCTACCTACGACCTGCAGTCGGGCGGACCGGGTTGGGCCGAGCAGAGCGCCGACGACTGGTGGAGGGCCTTCGAGGCCGCCATGGGGCAGGCACGCGCGGGCGTCGACCTCGCCAGGGTACGCGCCGTGTGCGTCGTAGCGCAGAGTCCGACCATCGTACCTGTCGACGGCGCAGGGCGCGCCCTGCGACCAGCGCTGACGTGGGCCGACCGCCGAGCGACCGCCGAGGCGGCGTGGCTGGGCGAGAAGATCGGCACCCCGGTTAGGGTGGAGTTCGAGGCGCTCCCGCGCATCATGTGGCTCAAGCGCAACGAGCCCGACGTGTACGCGAGGACCGCCGCCTTCCTGCAGGCTTACGACTACCTGCAGTTCCGCCTCACCGGGTCGGCCGTGACCGCCTACCCGCACCCGCGCCTGCGCCAGTGGACGCCCGAGCGCGTGGTGGCCGCCGAACTGGACCCAGCCAAGTTCCCCGAGACGGCCGTGCCGCCTGGGGTCATCGTCGGCGAGGTCGCGCCGAGCGTGGCAGAGAGGCTGGGCCTGGCACGAGGCTGCGCGGTGGTCTCCGGTACCGTCGACGCGTTCGCGCACTGGCTCGGGGCCGACGCCACCGTCACGGGGCGGCTCTGCAACGTCGGAGGCACCTCGGAAGGGGTGTCCCTCTGCTGGCCCGAGCCCCTCCCCGACCCACGCTTCCGCGTGTTCGGCATCCCCAGCCCCTTCGGCAGCGGTTGGTTGGTCGGCGGCTCGATGTCCAACGGCGGCAGCGCGCTCGACTGGGCCCTCGCGGCATGGCACCCCGGTACCGGCCTGGCGGCCGCGCTGGAAGCCGTCGCCACGGTGCCGCCCGGGTCCGAGGGGCTGGTCATGCTCCCCTACCTCCTCGGCGAGCGCACCCCCGTCTACTCCGCCGACGCGCGCGGCGCGCTCGTCGGGCTGGGAAGCAAGCACCGCGGCCAGCACGTCACGCGGGCCGTGCTAGAGGGGGTCGCGTTCGGGATACGCAGCGTGATCGGCGTGCTGGAAGAGCTCGGCGCCTCCGTCGACTCGCTCGTGACCACTGGCGGCACGGCGCGCGTCGGCGTCTGGAACCAGATCAAGGCCGACGTCACGCGCCGGCCCGTGACCGTGCCCAAGGTCAAGGACTCGGGCGTCATGGGCGCCGCGATCCTCGCCAGAGCCGCCGCGACCGGCGCGAGCCTGACCGAAGTGGCGCGCGAGCTCGTCCGCTTCGAGCGCACCTACGAGCCGGACCAGGGCAGCGCGGCCGTGTACGACGACGTCTATGCGGTGTTCCAAGGGTTGTACCCGGCGCTGACCCAGACGTTCGGCGACCTCGCCGAGCTGCGGCCACGCCTACCCTAGACCACCGAGGCGCTAAGGAGACCCCACGGATCATGAGAGAGTTCGGGCTGTACATCGGAGGCGAATGGCGCGAGGCCACGGGGGGCGGCCGCTTCGACGCCATCGACCCCGCGACCGGGCAGGCTGTCGCGCAGGTCGCTCTCGGCACGCGCGCCGACGTCGACCTGGCGGTCTCCGCGGCAACCGCGGCCGCCGCGGAGTGGCAAGCCTTGACTCCCCGCGAGCGCTCGGCCGCGCTGCGGCGCATGGCCGACGCGCTCCTGGCCGAGACCGACGACCTCGCCCGGCTCGAGACGCTCGACGCGGGCGGCACCCTCGCCTACTCCGTGATAACGGTCCGCGACATCGCGGCGCGGCGCCTCGAGTACTTCGCCGGGCTGGCGGACAAGCTCGCCGGCGACCAGCTGCCCGTGAGGGACGGCTACCACGTCTACACGGTGCGTGAGCCCCTGGGCGTGACCGCTCACATCGTCCCGTGGAACGGACCGCTCTGGGAGGCCTCGCGCAGCCTGGCGCCGGCGCTGGCGGCCGGCAACGCCGCGATCATCAAGCCCGCCCAGGACGCCCTCCTCGGCGCCATCAGGCTCGGCGAGATCGCCAAGGCGGCCGGCTTGCCGGACGGCCTCGTGAACGTCCTGCCCGGCCCCGGCTCCACCGTCGGGGAGGCCCTGCTGGCCCACCCCGACGTCCACGGGGTCACGTTCACCGGCTCCGTGGCCGTGGGGCAGCGGGTCATGGAGCGCGCGGCCAAGACCATGAAGCGCTTGGTGCTCGAGCTCGGCGGCAACGCCGCGAACATCGTCTTCCCCGACGCCGACCTCAAGGCGGCCGTCAGCGGCAGCATCGCCGCGGCCTTCTCCAACGCGGGCCAGATCTGCGTGGCGGGGCCGCGCCTGCTCGTTCACGCCGACGTCCTTGCGCCCTTCACCGAGTTGTTCCTCGAACGCGTGGCGCGGCTCAGCGTTGGGCCGGGCATGGAGGACCACGACATAACCCCGGTGGTCTCCGAGCGCCACATGCGCCACGTGCTCGACATGATCGAGGTGGGCAAAGCCGAGGGCGCCAGGCTGCTGGCCGGTGGCGGACGGGTCACCGAGGGCGCCTTGGCGAACGGCTACTTCGTGGCGCCGACCGTCTTCGACCGCGTGAGCAGCACTATGCGCATCGTCCGCGAGGAAGTCTTCGGCCCGGTGGTCACGATCCAGGGCTTCGCGACGGAAGCCGAGGCGGTCGCGTTGGCCAACGACACGGAGTACGGCCTGGCCAACGGGCTCTGGACGAACGACCTCGGGCGGGCCCACCGGATGGCGGCGCGGCTGCAATCCGGCCAGGTCTACGTCAACGAGTGGTTCTGCGGCGACGTCTCGTGCCCGGCGGGCGGCTACAAGCTCAGCGGCATCGGGCGCGAGGAGGGCCAGCAGGCGGTCGACAACTACCTGCAGCTCAAGAGCGTCCGCATGCGGGTCGGCTGAGCGGTCGGTTCTGGGCGCGTGCTACCCTAATCCGATGCTCAGGTACCTAAGCGCAGGCGAGACCCACGGCCCGGCACTCACGGTCCTACTGGACGGGGTGCCTGCCGGGCTGCCCCTCGTGGCGACCGACCACATAGACCCCTGGCTGCGCCGCCGCCAGGCCGGCTACGGCCGCGGGCAGCGCATGCTCATCGAGCAGGACCACGCCACCTTCAAGGGCGGCGTCAGGGCCGGCCGCACGACCGGCGGGCCCCTCTCCATCGAGATCCTCAACCGCGACTGGGCCAACTGGCAAGACGTCATGGGCGCCGAACCGGGCAACGAGCCGCGCAAGCGCGCCCTCACCCAGCCGCGTCCGGGCCACGCCGACCTCGCCGGCGGCATCAAGTACCACCACAAGGACCTGCGCGACGTGCTGGAGCGCGCCTCGGCGCGCGAGACGGCCTCGCGCGTGGCAGCGGGCGCCGTCTCGCTGCGGCTCCTGGAGGAGCTCGGCGTCGACGCCTGCGCTCGCGTCATGAGCCTCGGCGGCGTCGAGTGCGACGGCGGCATGCACTGGGACCGGGTGGCCGACCTCGACGGGAGCCCGCTGCGGACCTTCGATCAGAGCGCCGAGGACCGCATCATCGACCTCATAGACTCGGCCAAGGAGAACGGCGACACGCTGGGCGGCGTCGTCGAGGCGCGCTTCCGCGGCGTGCCCATCGGCTTGGGGAGCGTCATGCAGTGGGACCGCAAGCTGGACGGCAGGCTCGCACAGGCCGTCATGAGCATCCACTCCGTCAAGGGCTTCGAGATCGGCGACGGCTGGCGCGCTTCCGGCCTGCCCGGCAGCCAGGTCCACGACGCCATGGCGGGCGGCGCCGAGCGGTACGGTCGCGCCTCGAACCGGGCGGGCGGGCTCGAGGGCGGCATGACCAACGGCGAGGAGCTCATCGTGCGCGCCGCCGTGAAGCCCATCGCCACCCTGATGCGCCCGTTGCCGACCGTCGACGTCGTCACCCACGAGCCGGCCGACGCCGCGCGCGAGCGCTCCGACGTGACGGCCGTGCCCGCCGCGTCGATCGTCGTGCTCGCCATGGCGGCCCTGACCCTCGCGGACGCCTTCGTCGACAAGTTCGGCGGCGACACCCTCGACGAGTTGCGGGAACGGCTCGCGGCTCACCGGGCCTACGCAGCCGAGTACTGAGAACGACCCCGCGCATGCCTGACGGCCACCGCCACCTCCCGCCGGAGCGAGTCGTGACCTGGCTGGCCATGGCCGGCTTCATGGGCACCGGCAAGAGCCGGATCGGCTGGGAGCTGTCGCGGCGCCTGCAACTGACCTTCATCGACACCGACCGGGTCATCGAGCGCGTCAGCTGCATGCGCATCCCCGACCTGTTCGAGCTGTACGGCGAGAAGGTCTTCAGAGATTACGAGACCGAGGTCGTGCACCGCTGCGTAAGGCTCGACGAGGTCGTCATCTCGACGGGCGGCGGCACGGTCGTGAGACCCGAGAACCGCGCCACCCTCAAGGCGCGCGGGCCGGTCGTCGTGCTGACGGCGAGCCCGGAGACCGTCTACCGCCGCACGAGGCGGAGCCGCCGGCCCCTGTTACAGAACGAGGACCCCATGCAGCGGATCAGCGAGCTCATGGCCGCACGCGCGGCCGCCTACGACGACGCCGCCTCGTTCAAGGTCTCGACCGACGGCAGGCCGTCGGTCGACGTCGTCGAGGAGATCGTGGAGCGACTGCAGGAGTGGAAGCGCGAGCGGGAGGCCGCGGGCATGAGCAGCGACCGCGAGGGAGGTCTTCTATGAGCGCGCGACGGAACGGCGACGGAGGTCGCGTCGACCCCATCTCGGCTCCCACCCCCCGCCCGGCC
>CAZVNY010000101.1:0-6290 GCA_964628785.1 uncultured Thiobacillus sp. | reverse complement strand
GCAAGGGGGTCTGCAGGCTGGCCTGGATGAGCTGGAAACCGGCCTGCTGCAGGCGCACATTGACCAGGCCATCGGCCCCGCTCACCCCCCGGGGGTGGCCGAAATAGGCCACCGTCACCCCGGCCACGGGTTTGCCTCCCAGGCTGGCCAGGACCCGCAGCTTGTCGCCACGCTTGAGGCCCAGGAGATTGACCTGGGGCACCAGTTCCAACTCCTGGGTCAGGGGACGAGCCAGGGCGGGACTCCATGCATCCACGCGTTTCACCGACTCCGTCGAGAGCCAGCTGTCCAGTACGGCCCCCGCCTCGGTCTTGGGCAGGTTCTTCGTGCCGTAGGGTGTCTTGCTCCAGTAGCCGGAAGAGGTGAAAAACCAGCTGACCGCACAGGCCCCCTTCAGGGTGACCGGATACACGCGTCCGGTCTCGGCACGGACCTCCCTGCCGTCGTGTCCGAAGCAGGCCGTGTGTTTTACCTGTTCCGGTTTGTATTCCAGTTTTTTTGCACCCTCATGGCCGGAACGCTCATGGCCGTACTGCAGGGTATGGAGGTTGTCCTGACGTTCCACCCACAGATCATGGGCCTGGGCAGTGAGGGTGAAGATAGCCAGCAGCGGGGCAGACAGGCGAAGCATTTTGGTGGTGCACCAAGAAGCGGGAGCCCTGATTATATGCGCATCGTATGAAGTTATATACAATCTTCATACATCATGTCTTCATGCATGTGAATTGCGTTTCCAACGGCTCTTCTGTACTGGCGCTGATATCAGCTCTTGGGCCGGCTGTGAACATGGGCATGTACGGCCTCCACGTCCACGGGGATGAGGTTGAGCCGGCCGTGGCGCACCCCTCTTTCGGCCTGGACCTGTTCCGCGAAACGGCGCACTTCCGGGGTGGGGCCCCGCAGGATGACCGTCTCCAGACAATTGTCGTGATCCAGGTGCACATGCATGCTGGAGACCACCAGATCGTGATGATGATGCTGGGCCTCGGTCAGGCGCTCGGCCAGCTGTCGCTCGTGGTGGTTGAAGACGTAGGACAGGTTGGCAACACAGTGGGGCGCGGCCTGGGTCTCCAGGCGATTGATTTCCAGGGCGGCACGAATGAGATCCCGCACCGCCTCGGAGCGGTTGGCATAGCTCTTGGCGCCGATATAGGCATCGAATTCACGGGCAAGCTGTTCGTCGAGGGAGATGGTGAAGCGTTCCATGGCGGGGCGTTGCTTTCGTCAGTCAAGGATTGCCAAAGCGGTGGGCTGACCTGAAAGATCAGCTCGATGCGATGGGAAACGGGGCCCGGACCCTCAGGCCGCATCCCCATCCCCCGGCCCCGGGGCATGGGATTTCAGCAAGGCGGCATATCGGGACCTGAATTTGGCCAGCTTGGGGGACACCACGAACATACAGTAGGGCTGGGCAGGATTGCGTGCGGCGTAGCCCTGTTGATAGTCCTCTGCCGGCCAGAAGCTGCCGGCAGGGCTGATTTCCGTGACCATGGCCCGGGGAAAGACCTGGTCTGCCGTGAGCCGGGCCACCAGGGCCCGGGCCTGGGCCTCCTGCTCGGGGGTGTGGAAGAAGATGGCGGAACGATACTGGGTGCCCACATCGTTGCCCTGGCGGTTCGGGGTGGTGGGGTCATGCAGGCTGAAGAACACCTCCAGCAATTGGCTGAAGTCCATGCTGTCGGCATCGAATTCGATCTGCACCACTTCCGCATGGCCGGTGTTGCCGCCACAGACCTGCTCATAAGTGGGCTGTGGCACATCGCCCCCCATGTAACCGGAAACGGCCCGGATCACCCCCTGCAGATCGTTGAAGGCGGCCTCCAGACACCAGAAACAGCCCCCGGCCAGGGTGGCAGTCTGCCTGTTCATGTGTGCTCCTGTTTCAGTTTGTCGCGTGGGGGACGATATAGACGGGGCGTGCGGCACACCCCAAGGGTAATGGTTTCACACATGAATGCGCAGGAACAACGTATCGGTATCGAGCAGCTGCGGGTGGGGCTCTATATCCGCCTGGATGACTGGATGGATCACCCCTTCCTGTTCAACAGCTTCAAGATCCGCAACGAGAAGCAGCTCCAGGCCCTGCGCAGCCTGGGTATCCAGCATCTGACCTATGTGCGGGACAAGAGCGATCTGCCGCCCTTGCCGGCCGCCGGCACAGCCAGCCCCACGCCGGCCGCACC
Source organism: uncultured Thiobacillus sp. (assembly GCA_964628785.1). GTDB lineage: Bacteria > Pseudomonadota > Gammaproteobacteria > Burkholderiales > Thiobacillaceae > PFJX01. Next base: position 4,107 of record CAZVNY010000101.1, on the reverse strand, counting down.
CCGGCAACAGGCGCTGGATCCGGAGGTGGCGGCCATGTGGCAGGCCAAGAGGGAACGGCGGGAAAAGCTGAGCCAGCAGCGGGAGGCCCTGGGACGCTGCGAGAAAAAGTTCAGCGACAGCAGCAGCAAGGTCAAGACCCTGTTGCGCAACCTGTTTGCCCAACCCAGGCAGGCCATGGAACAGGCCCAGGCCGTGGTGACGGACATGGTGGATTCACTGCTGCAGGACAAGGACGTGGTCCTCCACCTGATGAATGCCAAGGCCGGGGACGAGAATGCCTACTACCACAGCCTCAACGTCACCATGCTCTCCCTCATCCTGGGCCGGGCCGTGGGCCTGGAAGCGGCGGAGCTGCGGGATCTTGGCCTGGGGGCCCTGCTGCATGACCTGGGCAAGGACAAGGTACCCAGCCAGATCCTGCTGAAGAAGACCCCCTGGACCATGGCGGAGAAGAATTTCTACCATCAGCACGTGGCCTACGGCGTGGAGATGGCGCGACAGTTGCCGAACATGAGCGCCGGGGCCCTGGACATCATTGCCCTGCACCATGAACTGCTGGACGGCACGGGCTTTCCCGGCGGTCTGACCCAGGGGCGCATCGGCCGCCTGGCCCGCATCGTCTGCATCGCCAATATCTTCGACAACTACTGCAACCGCATCAATCCGGCGGATTCCATGACCCCCGCCGAGGCCATCAGCTACATGTTCCGGTGGGAGAACGGCAAGTACGATCCCCAGCTGATCCAGCTCTTCATCCACAACATGGGCATCTATCCCCCGGGCAGCATCGTGCAGCTCAGCAACGGTGCCATCGGCCTGGTGGTGAACGTGAACCCGGGCAGACTGCTGCACCCCAGTCTGCTGCTCTACGACCCGGAGGTGCCCAGGGAAGAGGCCCTGTGGCTGGACCTGGCGGAAATGGACGAGCTGAAGGTGGCCAAGACCCTGCGTCCCGGGGATCTGGACCGGGCGGTGTACGACTATCTGCAGCCCCGCACCCGGGTGAACTACTATGCCGGGAGCAATACCTCCACCAGGCGTACCCAGTAGCTGGCGCCCAGGGTCAGGACGTCGTCGTTGAAGTCGTACAGGGGGTTGTGCAGCATGCAGCCCCCTTCCGCCAGGCCATTGCCGAGCCATACATAGCAGCCCGGCTTTTCCCGCAGCATGAAGGCAAAGTCCTCTGCGCCCATGGAGGGGTTCAGGTCGATGCGCACCCGTTCCCGGCCCACCAGGTCTTGCAACACGGCCGTACAGGCATCCACCTCCGCCGGGGTATTGATGGTGGGGGGATAGCCCCGGCGGTAATGCAGTGTGGCCTGCACGCCATGGGCGGCGGCGATGCCGGCACATTGGCGCTCCATGGCGGCCTCCACGGCGTCCTGTACCTCGGGACGAAAGGCCCTGACCGTGCCACCGATCTTCACCTCGGCGGGGATGACGTTGTAGGCCTCACCCCCGGCGAGGAAACGGGTCACGGACAGCACCGCCGCATCCAGGGGGTCCAGGTTGCGACTGACGATACCCTGCAGGGCCTGCACCAGGGCGGCGCCCGCCAGCAGAGGGTCCCTGCCTTGCTGGGGCATGGCGGCGTGGGCACCGTGTCCCTTGAGCAGGATGTCGAACTGATCCGCGCAGGCCATCACCGGCCCCCGGTGTACGGCAAACTCCCCCGTCGGCAGGCCGGGCCAGTTGTGCATGCCGTATACCGACTGCACGGGGAATTGTTCGAACAGACCCTGTTCGATCATCGCCCGGGCGCCGCCATCCGTTTCCTCGGCGGGCTGGAAGATGAACACCACGGTGCCGTCGAAGCGGCCGTTGGCCGCCAGGTATTCCGCCGCGCCCAGGAGCATGACGGTATGACCGTCATGGCCGCAGGCATGCATCCTGCCGGCATGCCGGGAACGATGGGGAAAGCTGTTGAGCTCCTGCACGGGCAGGGCGTCCATGTCCGCGCGCAGGCCGATCATGCGGGGGCCGTGGCCGTTCTTCAGCACCCCCACCACGCCGGTGCCCGCCAGCCCCCGGTGCACCTGGATCCCGCAGGCAGTGAGGAATTCGCTCACCCGCTGGCTGGTGCGGTGCTCGTCATAGGCCAGTTCCGGGTGGGCGTGCAGGTCGTGGCGCAGGGCCACCAGGGCGTCCCGGCGGGCCTCCAGGGCCGCCAGGCTGGGCAGGGTGCCCGGCATCAGGCCACTCCCGGGATGACCTGTTTGCTCATGGCCACGGCGACGATGTAGGCGTAGATCCCCACTGCCACCACCAGGGCCTTCAGGCGCATGGACTTGCTGTGGCCCCGCTTGAGGGCCACAGTGCCCACGCCGATGTAGGCCAGCAGGCCGATGATCTTGGCCACGAGCCAGGGGTGCTGCAGGGGGTTGAGATGGGCCGCCACCAGCATGGCAATGGCCGCCGTCAGCAGCAGGGTGTCGTTGACATGGGGCAGGATGCGCACCCAGCGGTCCCGAAGGCGGGGGGAATCCCGCCACATCCAGAAACCACGCAACAGGAACAGGGCCAGGCTGATGTGGACGGTGGCGATATGGGCAAGGCGCAGGAAGGTGTAATCCATGGCTGGGGCAGGGCAGTCAAAGCCGTAATCTTACCCCGACCCCTTCCGCATCCACCCCTGGCGGTCACCGGGTGGGTGCTGCTCAGCGCTTTCCGGCGCCTGCGTATTGGGCTGCCTGCTGCCGCACGTGGCGCACCCGTTTGTAATGCCGTTCGATGGCACACACCAGGAGGCGCACGTCTTTGGTGGTCAGGTCCGGATAGGCCTCGTGCACCACCCGCAGGGCCAGGTAGTCGATGGGGGTACCCGCCCAATTGCCGGAGTCATGGAAAAAATGGTCGATGCGCACGCAGGCATCCTGGTAGATGGCCCGCAGATGGGAGTGGATGCGACGCTCGGTTCCGCTGCCACCCACGAGTTCGGCTGGTCTGTGCATAGGACTCCTCCTTGATAGTCATGGCCCAGATATTTCCTGAGGCCTTATCAAGATAGCCCATTTCCTTGCTGCGGCAGGCGGGGGCCCCTCAAGGCGTGAGAATCTCGCCGTCCAGGTAAAACCAGCGGCCATCGAGGCGCTGGAAGCGGCTGATCTCGTGCAGACGGTGGGCCCGGCCGACGATCTTGTAGCGCGCCACGAATTCCACCTCTGCTCCGTCGGCCTTCGGGTTTTCATGGCGTTTCACCTGCAGCCCCAGCCAGCGGGGCAGGGGTGGCAGTGTCAGATCCAGGTTTTGCGGGCGGGTCCGGGGATGCCAGGTGAGCAGCAGATAATCGGCATTGCCCAACACATAGGCGCTATAGCGACTGCGCATGAGGGCCTCGGCGCTCTGTGCCGGCCGACTGCCGTCATGACAGGGGCCACAGCGTTGATTATGGGCAATACCAGAATCACAGGGGCAGGGAGATGCTGGGGCCAGATTCATGCACAAGCCGTATGCAGTGGGGTGCAGGATGCAAGGGACAAGAAAGCAAAAAAGCTGCCGGCGCTCGCCGGCAGCCTGTCGGGACAAAGGGACGACTATTTGTTCGTCGGGGAATCCGGATCGAACAGGTAGGCCATGATGTCCATAATGTCTTTCTGCGTCAGCAACCCCTTGGCACCCGAGCGAGGCATGATGGTACAGGCATAGTAGACGTGGGGGTTGTAGATCACGTCATAGGTGTACTTCAGCATGTCCTCGCTGTTGCCTCGCAGCTTGCCATAGCCGGTCAGGACGGTGCCCAGGGTGCCACCGGTACGGTCTTCGGCAATCTGGTGGCAGTTATAGCAGTTGCCGCCGGCTTGATTTTTTTTGTGGTCGTCAGGGTTTTCCCCCAGTCGGAAACCGAAGCCGGACCAGGCCAGTTCCCTGCCCCGTTTCCAGTCCCCCAGCTTGATGCCACCTTCTGGATACTTGATGGACGCCCGGGCATCCGCCATGATTTTTTCCCGGGTTTGGTCATCCAGTTCCTGGCCCTTCTTGAGGGAACAGGCCTTCTGCAGCTCGTCCTGAACCACACGGTCGCGACTCTTGCCACCCTCCTGGGTCGCCTGATTGAGATCGAAGCTGCCGGATTCCAGGTACAGATAGTCTGCCATGGCCTTGGGGGT
>CAZVNY010000100.1:0-6341 GCA_964628785.1 uncultured Thiobacillus sp. | reverse complement strand
ATCCTCACCCCCACCCGGGAACTGGCGGCCCAGATGGAGGAATCCGTGCGTACCTACGGCCGCTACAGCCATCTGGAGTCCATGGTCATGTTCGGCGGCGTGGGCATCAATCCCCAGATCCAGCGCCTGCGCAGCCGGGTGGATATCCTGGTGGCCACTCCGGGACGTCTGCTGGATCACGCCGGCCAGAAGACCATCGACCTGTCCGCTGTGGAGATCCTGGTGCTGGACGAGGCGGATCGCATGCTGGACATGGGCTTCATCCACGACATCCGCAAAGTGCTGGCCCTGTTGCCGCAAAAACGTCAGAACCTGCTCTTCTCCGCCACCTTTTCCGATGACATCAAGGCCCTGGCGGATCGCCTGTTGAACAATCCGGCCTGCATCGAAGTGGCCCGCCGCAATGCCGCCGCCGATACCGTGGCCCAGCGGGTCTTCAGCGTGGACCGGGACCGGAAGCGCCAGGTCCTGAGCCACCTGATCAAGACACACAACTGGTTCCAGGTGCTGGTGTTCACCCGCACCAAGCACGGCGCCAACCGTCTGGCGGAACAGCTGGGCAAGGACGGCATCCCGGCCCTGGCCATCCACGGCAACAAGAGCCAGGCTGCCCGCACCCGGGCCCTGTCCGAATTCAAGAGCGGTCAGCTGCAGGTGCTGGTGGCCACGGACATCGCCGCCCGGGGCATCGACATCAGCGAGCTGCCCCATGTGGTGAACTACGAACTGCCCAACGTGGCCGAGGACTATGTGCACCGCATCGGCCGCACCGGCCGGGCCGGGGCCGAAGGCGAAGCCATCTCCCTGGTTTGCGTGGACGAACTGGATTATCTGCGCGGCATCGAGCGTCTCATCCGCCGGCAACTGCCCCGGGAAGTGGTGCCCGGTTTCGAGCCGGACCCCGACGCCCGGCCCCAGCCCATCCAGCTGCGCAGTCCGGAGCATCAGCAACGGGGTGGGGGACGCCAGGCCGGGCGTGGCCAGGGACACCCCGGCCGGGAAGGTGCCCAAGCCACCCCGGGCAAGGCCAAGCCTGGGGCTGCCCCGGATCGCCGCCCTGCCAGTCCCCACCGTTCCAGCGGCCGTCACCGCTAGCAGGGCCCGTCCGTGGGCCGCCTGCCGGGAACCGATCCGGGTTCGGTAGTCCCTATCGGGGTCTGGGCAGGTTCAGGGTAACGAAGGTATTGCTGTCCTGACGCCGCACCAGCAGGGGAATGGGCACCCCGATGGGCAGCCTGGCGGCCAGGGCCCGGAGCCGGGCGGCGTTGTCCAGCGGTTCCCTTCCCAGACGCAGGAGCAGATCCCCGGGCTGGATGCCGGCCTCGGCGGCGGCACCGGCCCCCACCTCCTCCACCAGGACCCCGGTGCTCAATCCCAGGACCTGCCGGGTGGCCGCATCCAGATCCGATACCCGAATGCCCAGGAGGGCCACCTCGCTCAGGGCCTGCTTGCGCAGCTCGGCCTGGCTGTCCCGGCCCAGCTCCCCCACGGTCACCTGCAGTCGGATCAGCCGGCCATCCCGCAGCACCTGCAGCTCATGCCCGCTGCCGGGCCGGCTGGCGCCGATCAGTGGCGGCAGGTCACCGCTCTCGGAGATGGAGGTGGCATCCAGGGCCAGGACGATGTCACCGGGCTGCAGGCCGGCCCTGTCTGCCGGTCCCCCGGGCCGCACATCCGTCACCAGGCCCCCCCGGGGCGAGTTCAAACCATAGGCCTGGGCCAGTTCCAGGCTCATGTCCTGGGCACTGACCCCCAGCCAGCCGTGGGTGGCCCGGCCCTGCTCCACGATCTGGCGGGCCACGTCCACGGCGATGTTGATGGGGATGGCGAAGGACAGGCCCATGTAACCGCCGCTGCTGCTGATGATCTGAGCGTTGATGCCCACCACCCGGCCCTCCAGGTCGAAGAGGGGGCCGCCGGAATTGCCCTGGTTGATGGGCACATCGGTCTGGATGAAGGGCACGTAGCTGTCGTTGGGCAGGGTACGGCCCAGGGCGCTGATGATGCCCTGGGTGGCGGTACGCTCCAGCCCCAGGGGGGCGCCGATGGCCAGGACCCACTGCCCCACCTGCAGACGGGAGGAGTCTCCCAGGGTGACGCTGGGCAGATCCCGGGCTGCCACCTGGAGCACCGCCACATCGGTGACGGCATCCACCCCCACGACGCGGGCGGGCAGTTCCCGTCTGTCGGCAAAGCGCACCGTCAGCTTCTCCGCCCCGGCCACCACATGGCCATTGGTGAGGATGAGGCCGTCCGGGGTCAGCACGAAACCCGAACCCAGGCCCGACTCCCGGGGCAGCAGGAAAGGTGCCCTGTCCTGGGGGACCTGCTCCACATCCGGGGCGCTGCGCGCACGGGACACCCGCACGTTCACCACTGCTGGACCCTGGCTGCGGACCAGGGCGGCAAAGTCCGGCAGGGCGCTACCGGCCCCATGCCGGGGTGCATTGTGCCCAGGCCCGGGCTCCGCCCCTGAAGCAGACGGGCCCCAGGGCCCCGGGGCAAGGGCCAGCATGAGCAGGACAAGACCCCTGTACACAGCCGGCTGCAACAGTTTCACAGGACGTAGCGGGCCAGGTCCTCGCTGGCCGCCAGTTCGTTGAGGCGGGCGTCCACGTAAGAGGCATCGATGTGGATGCTCTCGCCGTGATGCCGGTGGGCCTCGAAGGAGATCTCGTCCAGCAGCCGTTCCATCACCGTATGCAGGCGACGGGCACCGATGTTCTCGGTGCGCTCGTTCACGCTCCAGGCGATCTCCGCCAGCCTATGGATGGCGTCGTCGCTGAACTCCAGGCGCACCTCCTCGGTCTGCAGCAGGGCCTGGTACTGGCGCGTGAGGCAGGCGTCGGTGGCCGTCAGGATGCGCTCGAAGTCCGCCACGCTGAGGCTTTGCAATTCCACCCGGATGGGGAAGCGTCCCTGCATCTCGGGAATCAGGTCCGATGGCTTGGACAGGTGAAAGGCCCCGCTGGCGATGAACAGGATGTGATCGGTCTTCACCATGCCGAATTTGGTGGACACGGTGGCCCCCTCCACCAGGGGCAGCAGGTCCCGCTGTACCCCCTGGCGGGAGACATCGGGGCCGCTGCCCTCCCGGCCGGCGATCTTGTCGATCTCGTCGAGAAAGACGATGCCGTTCTGCTCCACGTTCTTCAGGGCCATGAGCTTGATCTCCTCGTCGTTGATCAGGCGGCCGGCCTCCTCGTCGGCGATGAGTTGCAAGGCTTCGGCGATCTTCAGCTTGCGCTTCTGCCGACGGCTGCCCCCCAGACCCTTGAACAGGCCCTGGAGCTGGCTGGTGAGCTCTTCCATGCCCGGGGGCGCATAGATCTCCGTCTGCACCCCCGGGGCGGCCACATCCAGCTCGATCTCCTTGTCGTCGAGACTGCCCTCGCGCAGCATCTTGCGGAATTTCTGCCGGGTGGCGGATTCCTCCCGGGCCGAGCCGCTGCTGCCGACATCCAGCTCCCAGGTATCCCGGGCCCCGGGCAGCAGGGCATCCAGGATGCGTTCTTCCGCCGCCTCTTCGGCGCGCAGGCGCACCTTGGCCATGGCCGTTTCCCGTTCCTGCTTCGCGGCGATCTCCATGAGGTCCCGAATGATGCTGTCCACGTCCTTGCCCACATAACCCACCTCGGTGAATTTGGTGCATTCCACCTTGATGAAGGGGGCGCCGGAGAGTCGGGCCAGACGACGGGCGATCTCGGTCTTGCCCACGCCGGTGGGGCCGATCATGAGGATGTTCTTGGGGGTGATCTCCTGGCGCAGGCCCTCGGCCACGCGCATGCGCCGCCAGCGGTTGCGCAGGGCGATGGCGCAGGCCCGCTTGGCCGCCTGCTGGCCGACGATGTGCTTGTCCAGCTCGTGGACGATTTCCTGGGGGGTCATCTGGGTCATGGCAAAGGTTGTGACACGGGTTATGGCAATTTTTCCCCGGACTGCATGTCCCGGGACGATGGTTTGATTATCCCTGAAGCCCGGGGCTGATCATCCCCCGTTCAGGGGTATAGTTGGCACAAAACATGCCCATGAGGAGAGTGATCGTGACCCATTTCCTGCCCATCCCCTGGCTCGCCCCGCTTCTGCTCGCCCTGTTGGGCACCGCGGCACAGGCCAATGATGCGGGCACGGTGCGCAGTGGTGACCTGGAAATGCTCTGCGAGGCCGTGGCCAGCAAGGAGCTGCCTGCGGGCTCGGATCAGGCCTTCAACGTGATCCCGGACCCCGCAAGGGCCGTACTCATGGTGACCATCGTCAGGCATCTGGGCGGAGGCAGGGTCGAGACCCAGCCCGCCCAGGTTTATGCCGGCGCCATCGATTCCCACAACAGCCTGTACAACATCCCCATGCGGGAGATCACCAAGGATGGTGCCGTATTCTACCTGGGGGAGTTCCGTATCGCGCCACCGGACACCCTGCGTTTCCTCGTGAATGCCAATGCCGCCTACGGCAAGCCGCTGAAAGCCGAGTTCAGGCGCAGCTTCGCATTGCCCTGACCCAGCCGGTCGCTGGCTTCAGAGCAACAATTGCAGCAAGCCCCAGATCCCCAACGCCACCACGATGCCGCCGGCGGAACGACGCAGCCAGGGTTGTCGCAACAGCCCCCGCAGGCTGTCCGCAGCCCAGCCCATGAGCAGCAGATTGGGCAGGGTGCCCAGGCCGAAAACCAGCAACAACAGGGCGCCCTGGCCGGCGGAACCTGCGGCCAGGGCTGAGACCAGGACGCTGTAGACCAGACCGCAGGGCAGCCAGCCCCACAGGCTTCCCGCCACCAGGGCCTGGCCGTGATTGCGGATGGGCAGCAGCCGCCCCAAGCGGGGTTGCAGGCGCCGCCACAGGCCCCCCCCTGCCCTTTCCAGCCACAGCACGGCGCTGTTCAGCCCTGCCAGATAAAGCCCCAGCAGGATGAGTACCCCCTGGGCCAGGATGAAGAGTCCGGTTTGCAGGGGATAAAGGGTGTCGGAGAGAAAGGCCGCACTCCCCAGCAGGCCCACCAGGGCCCCGGCCAGGCTGTAGCTGGCAATGCGCCCGGCGCTGTAGGCCAGGTGATAGGTAAAGGGTTGTTTTTGCGTGCCCTGGAAGGACATGGCGGTGACGATGCCGCCACACATGCCCACACAGTGCCCGCCTCCCATCAGACCCGTGAGAAAAATCGCCAGCAGGGACAGCTCAGGCACGGCAGTCTCCCCTCAAGCCGGGGCTGCTGGTGCAGTGGGCACGAAGATGTCCCGATAGGCCACATAGGTGGAGGTCAGGGTCAGGGGGATGAAAATCAGCAGCCCCAGGCCGAAGGGGATCAGCATGGCAGCGATACCCAGGAGGGCCAGGAGGGTGGAGTACAGCAACAAGGGCCGCCAGTTCACGGCACAGGCCCACAAGCTCCACCACATGGCCTGAATGGGACGAAAGTCGTCGAAATGGGCCAGGGCCGGAGAAAACCAGGTGGCCATGAGCAAGGGCACCATCAACAGGGACCCCAGGGCCAGGGCGGGCAGCAGGCCATCCAGCATGGCCTCCAGTTCGCTCCGGGACAGGCTTTGCGGATTCTCTATCTGGGTCATGAGCAGGGTCATGTCCCCCCCGGACCAGACCGCCACCAGACGGAACACCAGCAGGCTGCCCAGCATATAGAGCAGGCCGATGATGAACAGGCTGCCCCGCCCGGCCTGGAAGCCCGCGCCGAGATACAGGAAGTTCACCAATTCGCCGCGCTGGGCACTCTGGCTGGCGGCCATGAAGCCCGCCACCACGAAAGGGGACAGGATGTGGATCAGAGGACCGCCCAGATAAGGCAGCACACCGATGCCCAGCAAGGCGAGAAAGACCAGGGCCGTCATGCCGGACCAGGACAGGGCGGAGGGCTTGAACAGGACCCAGCCCTGCCTGATCCAGGCCAGCCCCTGGGCGGCCGATGGGCGGGAAACGGTCAGGGAAGACATGGTGCAGGCAGACTCACGACGCAAAACGGGCAGACAGGACTGGTACCCCCTGCCCGGACACGGCTTCAGGCCGTCAGAACTGGTGGATGACCCACATGGGGACCATGAAATTGGGGGACAGGTCGTCGTAACGACGCATCAGGCCATCTCCCCGGGTATCGATGAGGTAATAGGGCTTTCCGTGGGGCGGGGTCACCCGGATCATGTACAGGCGGCCCCTGATGCGGAACTCCTCCATCTTGCCCTCGCTGCCGTGGGTAATGGTGATCTCGGGTTCCAGCTCAGGGTCCACCATGCCCGGGGGAGGTGGGATCTCCGGCAGGGGTTCCAGCCCTGGGCTCTCCTGGGCCAGGACGGGCGTCACCGTAAACGCAGCGATACATAACATTGAATCACGCTACA
>CAZVNY010000099.1:0-6345 GCA_964628785.1 uncultured Thiobacillus sp. | reverse complement strand
CCCGCAGGCCGCCGGTATAGTCGTCGTGGCTGACCCGGCCTGTCACCAGCAGCAGCACGTCTTCCCTGATGCGCTGGCGGTTGCCGTCATACAACTCATTGAACAGGGCCACTTCCACCTGGCCCTGGCCGTCATCCAGGGTGACATAGGCCATCTTGCCCCGTCGCGTCATCTGGGTACGCACGGCAGCCACCACTCCGGCCATGAGCTGGGGCTGGGGTTGGGCCTTGATCTCCTGCAGGGAGCCCTGCACCAGTCCCTGGAGCAGGGGACGATCGGCGTCGAAGGGATGGCCGGAAAAATAGAAACCCAGGGCCGTCTTTTCCTGGGCCAGTTGCTCCCGCAGGGGCCAGTCCGGCACGTTTACCGGTGCCGGTGGATCATCCAGGGCGGTGTCACCGAAGAGAGAGCCCTGGGCGGCGTGCACCTGCTGGGTTTCTGCCCATTCCAGGGCCAGGCCCACGCTCATGCAGGCGGCATTGCGGTTGGCGTGCAGGCCGTCGAAGGCCCCGGCCCGCACCAGGGCCTCGATGACCCGGCGGTTGACCAGGCGCCGATCCACCCGGCGACAGAAGTCGAAGAGATCGGTAAAGGCCCCGCCTTCCTCCCGGCAGGCCACGATGTTGGCGATGGCCCCCTCCCCCGTGCCCTTGATGGCCCCGAGGCCGTAACGGATGCGTTTGCGGTCCACGGGCACGAATCGGTAGACGGACTGGTTCACGTCCGGGGGCAGGATGCCCAGGCCGTTGCGCAGGGCGTCGTCCACGAACACCTTGACGCTGTCCGTGTTGTCCATGTCCGAGGAAATGGTCGCGGCCATGAAGGCGGCGGTGTGGTGGGCCTTGAGCCAGGCAGTGTGATAGGTGACCACGGCGTAGGCGGCGGTATGGGACTTGTTGAAGCCGTATTCCGCGAACTTCTCCATGAGGTCGAACAGGCGCATGGCCAAGGCCGGGTCATAGCCCTTTTCTATGGCCCCCTGGCTGAAGATCTCCCGGTGCTTGGCCATCTCCTCGGGTTTTTTCTTGCCCATGGCCCGGCGCAACAGGTCCGCCCCGCCCAGGGTATAGCCGCCAATGATCTGGGAGATCTGCATGACCTGTTCCTGGTAGACGATGACGCCATAGGTGGGCTCCAGGCAGGCCTGCAGGTCCGGGTGGAAATAGTCGATGCTCTGCTTGCCCTTCTTGCGCTGGATGAAGTCATCCACCATGCCCGAACCCAGGGGACCGGGGCGGTACAGGGCCAGCACGGCGATGATGTCCTCGAAGCGGTCCGGCTCCAGTTTCAGCAGGAGCTTCTTCATGCCTTCGGATTCCACCTGGAAGATGGCGGTGGTGTTGGCCTTCTTCAGGATGTCGTAGGCCGCCGGGTCGGTGAAGGGCAGGCTGGACAGGTCCAGGTACAGGTTGGGGTCCAGGTCCTTGATGTACTTCAGCGCCAGATCGATGATGGTGAGGTTGCGCAGGCCCAGGAAGTCGAACTTCACCAGTCCGGCCTTCTCCACGTCGTCCTTGTCGAACTGGGAGACCACCGAGTCTGACCCCTCGGCGTTGTACAGGGGACAGAAATCCGTGAGCCTGCCCGGGGCAATGAGCACGCCACCGGCATGCATGCCCACGTTGCGGGTCAGCCCTTCCAGCTTGCGCGCCAGGTCGAAGAGTGCCTTCACCTCCTCCTCCTGCTCGTAGCGCTGCTGCAGCTCCGGCACCTGGGCCAGGGCCTCGTCCAGGCTCACGTTCTTGCCCGGCGCCGAGGGGATCATCTTGGAGAGCTGGTCGCAGAAGTTGTAGCCCAGGTCCAGCACCCGGCCCACGTCCCGGATCACTGCCCGGGCCGCCATGGCGCCGAAGGTGGCGATCTGGCTCACGGCGTCGGCGCCGTACTTTTCCCGCACGTACTCGATGACCCGCCAGCGGTTGTCCTGGCAGAAATCGATGTCGAAGTCGGGCATGGACACCCGTTCCGGGTTGAGGAAGCGCTCGAACAGCAGGGCATAGGCCAGGGGATCCAGGTCCGTGATGCCCAGGACGTAGGCCACCAGGGAACCGGCACCGGAACCCCGGCCAGGGCCCACGGGCACGCCGTTGTTCTTGCCCCAGTTGATGAAGTCCGCAACGATGAGGAAGTAGCCGGGAAAACCCATCTGGATGATGGTGTCCAGCTCCAGCTCCAGACGGGTCGCATATTCCGGCTCTTTCTCCGTCCGTTGCGCCGCATCCGGATAAAGCACGGCCAGGCGCCCCTGCAGACCTTGCCGGGCCTGCTGACGCAGGTGCGCGTCCAGGGGGATGCCGCCCGGCGTGGGGAAGTCCGGCAACCAGCTCCTGCCCAGCTCCAGGGTCAGGTTGCAGCGTCGTGCGATCTCCAGGGTGTTTTCCAGGGCCTCGGGCAGATCTGCAAACAGCAGCTTCATCTCCGCCTGGGTCTTGAAGTAGTCCTCCTGGGTGAAGGTCCTGGGCCGGCGCTTGTCCGCCAGGGTATAGCCCTCGGCGATGCACACCCGGGCCTCGTGGGCGGTGTAGTCCTCCCGGGTGGGAAACTCAACGGGGTGGGTGGCCACCACGGGCAGGTCCAGCTCTTCCGCCAGGGCCAGGGCCTGGTTCAGGTGCAGCTCGCATTCCGGGCGCCCGTCCCGCTGGATCTCCAGGTAGTAACGCCCAGGGAAGCGGGCCGCCCAGGACTGGGCCAGCTGCCGGGCCGTATCCCGGGACCCGTTCAGCAGGGCCTGGCCCACGTCCCCCAGGTGGGCCCCGGACAGGGCGATGAGGCCCTCGGACGCGCCGCCGTCGAACCATTCCGCCTGCAGCATGGCCCGGCCCCGGTGCATGTTGCTGCGGTAGGCCCGGGTGAGCAGTTCACACAGATTGCGCCAACCGGTGCCGTCCTGCACCAGCAACAGCAGCCGGCTGGGCTTGTCCGGGGCCTCCGGGGCGGTGATCCACACATCGCACCCGGCGATGGGCTTCACGCCCTGCCTGCGGGCGGCGCTGTAAAACTTGATGAGGCCGAAGACGTTGGCCAGATCCGTCAGGGCCAGGGCCGGCATGCCGTTGGCCCGGGCCAGCCGCACCGCCCCGTCTACCCGCATGAGGCCATCCTGGATGGAGTACTCGCTGTGCAGGCGCAGGTGGACGAAGACTGGCGCGGTGGAAAGCTCGGACATGGGGCGCTGAAGACGGGACAAGGCAGGATTTTACCCCCTGGTCCGGCAGGGTCCAGCCGGCCCCATACCGCCGCAGCAGACCCGTTACAGCCAGGCCTCCAACTCGGGAAAGGACAGCATGCGTATGAGCATACGGCTCCAGAAACCGGCCCGGGGCTCCTGCTCATGCACACGCTCCCCTTCCCGCCAGACCAGTCGTTCCAGGCCATCCTGTGCTTCCTGCACGAAGCCCAGGCGGTAGCTGGCCTGGGGTGTCATCTCCCGTTCCAGGAATCGGGCGGTGCGTTCCGCCAGCAGTGGGCCCTGGATGAGAAGCCCGGCTTCCGTATTGATGAAGATGGAGCGGGGGTCCAGATTCATGGAGCCGATGTACACGCTCTGGCGGTCGTAGACCATGACCTTGCCGTGCAGGCTGGTACGGGATGAGCCCCCGGCCAGGCGGCGAAAAAAATTGGATTTCACCCGGGTGGGCTTGAGCTCATGCAATTCGATGCCCGCCTGCAGCAGGGGCAGGCGGTATTTGGCATAACCGGCGTGCACCACCAGCACATCCGTGGCACCGATGGAATTGGTCAAGATGCGCACCCTGGCCCCCTGCTCCCGGAGTCGCACCAGGATGTCCACCCCGGCGGGCCCCGGCACGAAATAGGGAGAGGAGATGAGCAATTCCTGCTGCACCCTGTGCCCCTGGCCCAGCAAGTGGCCCAGGGGAAGCTGGGCCGCAGGCCGGGCGTTTTCCAGCTTGTCCGGGGCATCCGTGATGAATTCCGCCCGCCCCGGCAGCCAGGGGCTGAACTCCGCGTCCGCATCCCCCCCCAGGACGTCCAGGCCCATGGTGTAGAACAGCATGTCCTGCTCCAGTTCGGCCAGGTGCTGCTCCAGAGCCTGGCGTACCCGGGCCAGCAGATGGCTGCGCCGCTCCGGCTCCGGGATGGCGCGGACGGAAATGGCGTAGGCGCTGTTCCAGTAGGCATCGAAACCGGCAGCCATGTCCGCCACCACCGGTCCGGCAGCCAGCACGTCCAGGTCACGGAAGGCCACCGGATGATCCACCTGGAAATATTCGTCGCCGATGTTGCGCCCCCCTGTCACGGCCAAGACGCTGTCCGCCAGGAAGAGCTTGTTGTGCATGCGGTGGTTCAGACGGCCATCCCCCAGGAATTGGGCCAATCGGCCCAGGGGATTGTCCCGGCGCACGCTGAAGGGATTGAACAGGCGGATCTGGATGTTGGGATGGGCGTCCAGGCCAATGATGGCGGCCTCATGCCGGGCCGTGTCCATGTCGTCCAGCAGCACCCTGACGCGCACGCCCCGGTCCGCCGCCCGCAACAGGGCCTCGGACAACAGGCGGCCGCTGGTGTCGGCATGGAACAGGTAATACTGCAGGTCCAGGCTCTTTTCCGCCCGCTCCACCAGGGCCAGCCGAGCCAGCAACGCAGAACGGCCGGATTCCAGCAGGCGGAAATGGGACGCCCCCGCCTCGATTCGCGGCAGATTTTGCGCGAAGCGGCCCAGACGGGTGTGGGGATCTGCCGGCAGTGCCGTGGAGACTTCCTGCACCGCCAGGGGACGCAGGGTGGTGCAGCCCGCGAGGGTAGTCAGAAAACATGACAAACCCAGCCATATGGCCAGAACGAGGAGCGGGGTCAAAAGCTGCTTATCACGTAAACAACCTTTGCCACCCATACTAGTTGTCAGGTACATGAACATTCGGCTGCACAAGAATGCCACCACCAGGCCGGCGCGGCGTGCCTACATCCAGTCCTCGCCCCTGTCGGTGGCCGCCCTGGCGAAAGAGTTGTCCGTCTCGCAAGACACGATTCGACGTTGGCGGCGACGCGACACGGTGGAAGACCGTCCCCACACCGCGCATCGTCTCAACACCACCCTGACGCCCGCACAGGAAGCCATCGTCATCGCCTTGCGCAAGACCCTCCTGCTGCCCCTGGACGATCTCCTGGTGATCACCCGGGAGTTCATCCATGAGAAGGCCACCCGCTCGGGTCTGTATCGCCTGCTGGCGCGCCACGGCCTGTCCCGCCTGCCGGCTGAGCCCAGGACCCAAACCCCACACAAGCCCTTCAAGGCCTACGCACCGGGTTTTGTGCATGTGGACGTCAAATACCTGCCCCAGATGGCCGACGAGACCTCCCGGCGCTACCTCTTCGTGGCCATAGACCGGGCCACCCGCTGGGTGTTCATCCAGATCAAGGCCCACAAGACCGCCGCGGCCGCCAAAAGCTTCCTGGCTGCCTTGCACAAGGCCTGTCCGATACGTATCACCCGCGTGCTGGCCGACAATGGCAAGGAATTCACGGACCGGTTGTTTGGCAGGCGTGCACAAGGGGCCAGCGGTACCCGCGAGTTTGATCAACTGTGCGCCGCCCTGGGCATGGAGCATCGCCTGACCAAGCCCCGCAGCCCGCAGACCAATGGCATGGTGGAGCGTTTCAATGTCAGGATTGCCGAAGTCCTGGCCACCCATCGCTTCAACAGCGCGCAAGACCTTGAAGCCACCCTGCTGCGTTATGTCTGGATCTACAACCATCACCTCCCCCAGAAGGCCCTCGGACACACCACGCCCATCGATGCCATGAAAAAATGGCAATCTGAGTTATTCATAACAAAACCACGGAATCGTCCGGGACCTGACAGGCGCAGAAGAGATGGGTGTTTGTAGGCCGGCGAAGTCAGGGGCCAGGCCACCAGATACCGGGCAGTAACACCCGGCAAGCCGGGAACAGATAAAGCAGCAGGGTCAGTCGTTGGTCAGTGCAGCCAGCCTCATGCCGAGAAAGGAGCGCTTCTTGCGCGTGCCATTCGACTCGTCCAGGGCCCAGATGTCGCGATAAGGTTTTTCGTAGCGGGTGAGGATGTCGTAGTAGTTGCGTACGTTCTCGGCAAAGACCCGGGCTTCCCCGCCTCTGGCATAGCCGTAACGCAGGGTGCTGCTGTGCCGGGCGCGGGCCAGCAGGGGCAGGACATCCTTCATCTCCCGCCAGGAATCCGGATTCTTGCCCAGACGCCGGGCCAGTTTGCGTGCATCCTGCAGGTGACCCTGGCCGATGTTGTAGGCTGCCATGGCCAGGCAGGTACGGTCCGGGTCGGGGATGTCCTCGGGAAGTGCATCCCGCAGCTGCACGATGTAGCGCGCGCCTCCCAGGATGCTTTCCCGGGGA
>CAZVNY010000098.1:0-6370 GCA_964628785.1 uncultured Thiobacillus sp. | reverse complement strand
GAAGATCATTCCGCCGGTGGGGGGGGTGGACATCACCCCCATCGCCGCCCTGGTGGTCATCCAGCTCTTCCTCATCGTGCCCGTCACAGGTCTCGAGCAACTGGCCCACGGTCTGGTGTGGTGACCTCCTATCTGCAATCCGTGGGCCAGGGCACCAGCCTCACGGTGCACGTCCAACCCGGTGCCGCCACGGCGGAGATCGTGGGCCTGCACGGTGACGCCCTCAAGGTACGCATTGCCGCCCGGGCGGTGGAGGGGGCCGCGAATACCGCCCTGCTGGATTTCCTGGCGCGGACACTTGGCGTACCCCGCAGTGGGGTTAAAATCCAGCGCGGCGAGAAATCCCGCAGGAAGGTTTTGACGATCCAGTTGCCACTGGATGAAGTTGCGGCCAGGCTGGCGCAAGGACGATGAAGATCACGGTGGGGGAGCAGGCATGAATTTCGGGCTGGAAAGCGGGATTTCCCGGTTCAAGAACCGGCGCGATCGTCTTGTGAAGGTCATCGGCGACTTCAAGGACTGGATCGAACATCACACACAGTTCGAGCCCGAGCTGCTGCTGCGCATCTTCGACCTCATGGAGAACCTGAAGCGGGATCGGCTGATGCTGGCCTTCGTGGCGGAATTCAGCCGCGGCAAGACGGAACTCATCAACGCCCTGTTCTTCTCCGATTTCAAGCAGCGCCTGCTGCCCTCCGATGCGGGCCGCACCACCATGTGCCCCACGGAGATCTACTACGAGGCCGGTACCGAACCCTACATCCGCCTGTTGCCCATCGAGACCCGCTTCCGGGACGAGAGCATCACCGTCCTGAAATCCCTGCCGGTGGAATGGAACACAGTGAAGCTGGATGTCAACGACCCCAACGCCATGACCACCGCCATGCGCAAACTCGCGGAGACCAAGGTGGTGTTCAAGGTGGAGGCCCGGGCCCTGGGGCTGTGGGACGAGAACGACCCCAACCTGTCCTACATGGTCAAGGACCAGGACTGGGTGGAGATCCCTGCCTGGCGCTACGCCATGATCAACTATCCCCACCCCCTGCTGGAATCGGGCCTGGCCATCCTGGACACCCCGGGCCTGAATGCCATGGGGGCGGAACCGGAACTGACCCTGTCCGCCATCCCCAATGCCCATGCCCTGCTGTTCCTGCTGGCCACGGATACCGGCGTGACCCAGTCCGACTACGAGATCTGGAACAAATGGGTCTCCAAGCACGCCAGCCAGCACTATGCCGTGCTCAACAAGATCGACATGCTCTGGGACGATCTCAAGAGCCCGGAGGAGATCGGCCGCACCATCCAGCGTCAGATCGAGTCCACCGCCAGCCAGCTCAATATCGCCCCCTCCAGCGTCCTGGCCATTTCCGCGCAAAAGGCCCTGGTGGGCAAGGTACGGGGGGATGCGGACCTGCTCAAACGCTCCGGCATCCAGACTGTGGAGGTCTTGCTGGCCCGGGAGATCATCCCCTCCCGGGAGAAGATCATGCGCGAGTCCGTGATCCGTGAAATTGGCCCCCTCATAAACGAGGCCCGCGAGACCGCCTTTCAACGCCTCATGAACGCCTACAAAAGCCTGCAGGATCTGCAGGCCCTGTCCGGCAAGAACCAGCAGATCATCGGCCAGTTACGGGAAAAGATGCTGGAGGACAAGCAGAACTACGACGTCACCATGCGCAACTTCAATGTCACGCGCAAGATCATCGGCGAACAGGGCCAGGAACTGCTCTCCCACCTGGACGACCAGCGCATGGAAAAAATCATCGAGGCCTCCATGCTGGAGATCAGCGGCAGCTGGACCACGGCAGGCCTGATCAAGGGCATGCACACCATGATCCAGCGCATGGGGGCGGAGTTCGACTTCGCCCACAGGCAGTGCGCCGCCATCACCCAGCTGCTCAATACCGCCTACCAGCGCTTTCACGAGGTACACGGCCTGGAAGAGGCCAACCCGCCCCTGCTCAACTTGAACCGTTATCGTGCCCGTCTGGAAGAGTTGCTGGTGAGCACGGAAGAATTCTGCGCCGACCCGCTGAACATCATGCTGGAGAAGCGCTTCATGATCAAAAAGTTCTACATCGCCCTGGTGGCCCAGGCCCGCATCGTCTTCCAGCAGGTGAGCATCGAGACCGAGACCTGGCTGCGTCTCACCCTGGACCCCATCGTGGCCCGTATCCACGAACACAAGGCCCAGCTGGAGCGGCGCCTGGAAAACCTCAACAAGGTCCATGCCAACCTGGGCTCCCTGCAGGAACGCAGTGCCCTGGTGAACAACGAGATGATCAAGCTGCGCCACCAGCTGGAAGGCGTGGAGGAGATCGTGAAGGAGTTTTCCATGCTCACCGGCCTGCCGGTGCGGCCCCTGGAACAGCTGGAAGAGGCGGCCGGCGCCAAGGCCTGAAGCACCGGCCCAAGCGATGGCCTAGGGAAACGCTGAACGAATCCCTTGCCGCCATTACGCGCGCAGCACGGCAAATCCTTGCAGAATCAATGGCTTCTGGATCGTCACGTCGCTTTGCTCCGCGCGATGACGGAGTCAATCGACGTTGCCCTAAAGCAGGATGATGTCGTACTGCTCCTGGGAGAACAGGGTCTCCACCTGCAGGGAGATGGGCTTGCCGATGAAGTCCGAGAGCTGGGCCAGGCTCTGGGATTCCTCGTCGAGAAACTGATCGATGACCGTCTGGGAAGCCAGGATGCGGAATTCACGGGCGTTGAACTGGCGCGCCTCCCGGATCAGACCCCGCAGGATCTCGTAACAGATGGTCTGCGCGGTCTTGATCTGGCCCCGTCCCTGGCAAGTGGGGCAGGATTCGCACAGCACATGGCTCAAGCTCTCCCGGGTACGCTTGCGGGTCATCTCCACCAGGCCCAGGGAGGTGAAGCCGTTGATGGTCATGCGCGTGCGGTCCCGGGTCAGGGCCTTGGTCAGTTCCGCCAGTACCGCCGACTTGTGCTCGGCGCTGTCCATGTCGATGAAATCCAGGATGATGATGCCCCCCAGATTGCGCAGCCGCAGTTGCCGGGCGATGGCCTGGGCCGCCTCCAGATTGGTCTTGAAGATGGTCTCGTCGAAGCTGCGGCCGGAGACGAAGCCGCCGGTGTTCACGTCGATGGTGGTCAGGGCCTCGGTCTGATCGATGATGAGATAGCCCCCGGATTTCAAGTCCACCCGCCGGCCCAAGGCCTTCTCGATTTCATTCTCCACGCCGTAGAGGTCGAACAGGGGCCGCTCCGCCTCGTAATGGCTGAGTTTGGCCGCCACATTGCGGGTGAATTCATCGGCGAAGCCTTTCATCCGCTCATAGGTTTCCCGGGAATCCACCAGGATGCGCTGGGTCTCCGAACTGGAGAAATCCCGCAGCACCCTATGCGCCAGGTCCAGCTCCTGATAGATGAGGGTAGGGGCAGGGCAGTTTTCCGAGCGCGCCTGGATGGCGTCCCAGAGCACGTAGAGATATTCCACGTCGGCGGCCAGCTCGAATTCTTCCGCCATGTTGGCCATGGTGCGGATGATGAAGCCCCCGGTACTGTCTTCCGGCAATAGGCTGTTCAGGCGCTCCCGCAGCAATTCCCGTTCCGCCTCGTCCTCGATCTTCTGGGAAATGCCGATGCGGGTCTCCTGGGGCAGAAACACCAGAAAACGGCCTGCCATGCTGATCTGGGTGGACAGCCGTGCACCCTTGGCACCGATGGGATCCTTGATCACCTGCACCAGCACGCTCTGCCCCTCGTGCAGCACCTTCTCGATGGGTTGCGGGCAATTGTCGCAACGGGCCTCCAGGATGTCCCCCACGTGCAGGAAGGCAGCCCGGTCCAGGCCGATATCCACGAAGGCGGACTGCATGCCCGGCAGCACCCGGGATACCCTGCCCAGATACACGTTGCCCACCAGGCCCTGCTGGCTGCTGCGCTCGATGTGCAGCTCCTGCACCGCACCCAGGTGGATCACCGCCACCCGGGTCTCCTGGGGCGTGACATTGATGAGTATCTCTTCGCTCATGACATTCCTGGGTAATGGGTAATGGATAGTGGGAAGCGGGGAGGGAGAATCCGTCCTTGCCCTGCCCGCTTGCCACTGCCCACTTTTCCCGCTGCACCGCACCTGCCTCCGGCTCAAAATAGTTCGAAGCCCACCTCCTGCAACACTTGGGCCGTCTCGAACAAGGGCAGCCCCATGACACCGGAATAACTTCCGGACAAATGCTCCACGAACAGGGCCCCTCGACCCTGGATGCCATAGCCCCCGGCCTTGTCGAAGGGCTCGCCGCTGGCAATGTAGGCCTGGATTTCCACTTCACGCAAAGGCTTGAAGCGCACCCGGCTCTCGCTCAGCGCCACCTGCACCCGCTCCTGATGGGCCGCGGCCACCGCCGTCAGCACCGTGTGGCTGCGCCCGGAGCACAGGCGCAGCATGGCGGCCGCCTCCTGGGCATCGCCCGGCTTGCCCAGGATCTGTCCATCCAGGGTGACGGTGGTGTCCGCAGCCAGGATGGCCCAGGGGGGCAGACCACGTCTTTTCTGCGCCTGCACCCCAGCCTCCGCCTTCCAGCGCGCCAGGCGCAGGACATAATCCGCCGCCGCTTCCCCCGGCATGGGCATCTCGTCCACATCCAGGCGTCCTGGGCTACCCCGCAGGGACAGGGTTGTGGGATGCAGGCCCACCTGGCGCAGAAGTTCCAGACGACGGGGACTGCGGGAGGCAAGGTACAGATCACGCGACATGGCCTCTATTGTCCTTTATTTTTTTGCCGGCCTTATGTCGGCCGTTTGCGTGGGCCCCTACTGTCCTCCCGCCTCATTCGCGGTGATAGGGATGATTGTGCAACAGGCTCATGGCACGGTAGATCTGTTCGGCGAGCAGCACCCGGGCCAGGGCATGGGGCAGGGTCAGGCGGGACAAGGCCAGGCGGGTCTCCACCTGGGCCAGCAGATCCCCATCCAGGCCATCCGCACCACCGATCACCAGCACCGTGTCCCTGCCTTCCGTCAGCCAGCGGGCCAGCAGATCCGCCAGCTCCCGGGTGCTCACCTGGCGGCCGTGCTCGTCCAGGGCCACCAGGCGGCTGCCGGCGGGGATCTTTTCCCGCAAACGCCCCGCCTCCACGGCCTTGATGCTCTCGGCAGACTGCCCGGCGCGCCGTTCCGCTTTCACCGTCACCAGGCGCATGCGCGCCTCCCGGGGCAGGCGCTTGAGGTATTCCGCCGTGGCATCCCGGGCCCAGTCCGGCAGCCTGTCCCCCACCGCCAGCAGGGTGAGCCTCATGCCAGCAGGGCCTGGACGGCGGCTGCCTCCCGCTGGGGCGCGAACAGGGGCGCTCGCAGGGCACATTGATGGGCCAGATGGGTGTGGAAAGCCACATCCGTTTCCACCCGGGACAACAGGGCCGCCAGGGCCTCCTCATCCTCCACGGGGAAATAGCCCTGGTAATCCCGCCCCAACATGCCCACGTTGCCGGGCACCTCGGAGGCCAGCACGGGTGTGCCAGAGGTCAGCGCCTCACAGATCACGTTGGCGCCGCCCTCCATGCGGGAGGGCACTACCAGCAGGTGGCTGCGGGCAATGCGCCGGCGGGTCTCGCCATGGGGCCGACTGCCCAGCCAACGCCAGCGGGCTTCCTTTTGCGCCAGCAATCGGGCCTGTTGCGCCAGTCCCGCCTGCAACTCCCCACCCACGTGCCAGGCCCGAATCCGGCTGGACGGGGGCAGATGGGGCAGGGCCAAGGCCAGGCGCAAGGGATCCTTCTCGTCGCGCAAATGGGCCACCACCCCCACGCTGAAAAACCGGCCGGGCCTGGGCTGCAATGGCAGGCTGGGGGCGGACTGGTAGATCACCCGGGTCTTGGCACGATAGGCCCTGGGCAGTTCCTTGACGCCCTGTTCCTGCAGCACCACCAGGCAATGGGCCAGCTTCAGGGAGCGTTGGGCATCCCCATCGAAGCGTATGTCCCGATACAGATCCGTACCGGTGAGCACCACGATCAGGGGCCGCTCCGGATGGGCCTGAGCAAAGCGCGCAATGGCTGCATGGCTGCGCCGCGCATGCAGGGCAATCATGCCCTGGGCACGCCCTCCGACCCAGTCCAGGGCCATCTTCACCTGGTGTCCCGCCTGGGTCAGGAAGCGGCGCCAGCGCACGGCGGTATGGGCATTTCCGTTGCGGCCATCAGGCAGATAGGGGGTGACCAGGGCAATATGCATGGCAACGACTATAAAACATCCCGCGTCCCCGGACCGTCCCCCCCAGACGCATGCCATGTTGGAAAAGCCCCCCCTTTACAAGACGGGCAAGTGTCCCTAGAATGCGCGACTCTCGCGTGGGGGTATAGCTCAGCTGGGAGAGCGCTTGCATGGCATGCAAGAGGTCAGC
>CAZVNY010000097.1:0-6390 GCA_964628785.1 uncultured Thiobacillus sp. | reverse complement strand
ATTCCTGGCCGGCATCCTGGGTATATTGTCCTTGCTGGTGCTGGTGCGGCACCACAGCAACATCCGCAAACTGCTCAGCGGCGAGGAAAAGGCCTTCAAAAGGAAGTAGGCGCAGCGGAGAGAAGCCATGTTTGAAAAGACCATCGACTACGCCCGGGACAGCCTCATCACTGCCTCCGAGGCAGCGGTGGGCCGGGCCGGCGACCGTTTGGGCGAAGTGCTGGACAACGCCAGCCAGGCCATCGATGAAAAGCTGGACAAGATCTCCAATGAACTGCATAACCAGCGCAGCCTGACCAAGGACGACGTACGGGAGCTGGTGGACTACGCCGGCGACCGCCTGTCGCTGGTGCTGGATGAACGTATCACCCGCATGCGCCGGGAGATCACCGAACTGGTGCAAGAGCGTACCGAGTATTTCAAGGCGGAGATCGATGCCTTCTTCATCCAGCGCCAACAGGACCTGGCCCGGGAGCGTCGCCGGCTCATCATCAACATCGTCCTGGCGGCCGGCGCGGCCTTGGCGGTGGGCACCATCTCCCTGTTCTACAAGGGCCTCAGGGACTGGGACATGCTCAACGTGTTCCGGGTGGTGCTGGCCGCCCTGGCCGGGGGCTGGGGGGTGTGGTTGAGCATCAATCTTTTGCGGCGCTGGCTGCGCATGTCGGAACACCGCAAGGACCTGTTCTATCTGACCGCCCGTTATTGGGGTTGGCTGCAACCCAGCAACGTATTCAGCATACTCCTCATGCTGGCAGTGCTCATCGTCCTGATCCTGGCCCTGGCCTTCCCCCACGAGGCCATGCAGCTCATCGCCCAGCCCATCCTCCCGCCGGACGGTTGAGCCGGCTCAGACCGGCCCCAGGCTGGCCAGCTCCCAGCGAGGACGCACGGCAAAGCGTCCATGCGAGGGGGCCGCTTCGGTTCGGGCCAGGCGCAGGGCGCCGGCATAGGCAATCATGGCACCGTTGTCGGTGCACAGCTCCAGGGGGGGATAGAACACGCTGAAGCCCCGCCCAGCGGCTTCCGTGTCCAGTCTGGCGCGCAAGGCCCGGTTGGCCCCCACGCCCCCGGCAATGACCAGGCGTTGCAGACCCGTTTGCGCCAGGGCGGCCAGACACTTGCCCGCCAGCACATCCACCACGGCGGCCTGGAAACCCGCGGCGATGTCCGCCCGGGCGCCCTCCCCGGCTTTTTTCACCAGGGTCAGCACCGCCGTCTTCAGGCCGGAGAAGCTGAAATCCAGATCACCGGAATGCAGCATGGGTCGGGGCAGCTTGAAACGGCCGGCGTCCCCGGTCTCGGCCAGCCGGGCCAGGGCCGGACCGCCGGGATAGCCCAGCCCCAGGAGCTGGGCGGTCTTGTCGAAGGCCTCACCGGCGGCGTCATCCACGGTCTCCCCGAGCAAGTCATAACGTCCCACCCCGTCCACACGCATGAGCTGGGTGTGGCCTCCGGACACCAGCAGGGCGATGAAGGGAAAGTCCGGCCGGGGCTGACTGAGCAGAGGCGAGAGCAGATGGCCTTCCAGATGGTGCACCCCCAGGGCGGGAATCCCCAGGGCCGCGGCCAGGGCGCTGGCAAAGGCCGCCCCCACCAGCAGAGCGCCCGCCAGGCCCGGGCCCTGGGTATAGGCCACGGCATCCAGGTCCGTGAGCGCCACTCCCGCCTCCTGCAGGACCCGCCGGGTCAGGGGGATCACCCTGCGGATGTGGTCCCGGGAGGCCAGTTCCGGTACCACACCGCCATATTCGGCGTGCATGGCCACCTGGGAATGCACCCCATGGGCCCGCAGGCCCCTGTTGGTGTCATATACGGCCAGGCCGGTTTCATCACAGGAGGACTCCACACCCAGAACGATCATAAGGACAAAGCGGCTTGGAAAAGCGGAACAAAAAAAACGATTGTATTGAAAGCCAGGCAAAGACTGGTATAGAATCCGCCGTCTTTATTTCGTCTTTTCCCAGGAAACACTTCAGGAACCCAATATGCCCAGCGTTCGCGTCAAAGAAAACGAGCCCTTCGAAGTCGCCATGCGTCGCTTCAAGCGCACCATCGAGAAGACAGGTCTGTTGACCGAGCTGCGTGCACGCGAGTTCTACGAGAAGCCCACCCAGGCCCGCAAGCGCAAGCTGGCCGCCGCCGTCAAGCGCCAGCACAAGCGCCTGCGCGGCCAGCAGCTGCCCCCCAAGATGTACTGACAGCGCCACACAGGATAGCCAAACGGGCCTGCCAGACAGGCCCTTTTTTGTTCCAGGGGCGGCCAGCCCCTGGTAATGACATGGGCAGGGTCCAGGTCCTGCGCTGCGGCCGATAACCAACATTGATCCATGTCCGCCGCATCCTTCAATCAGCCCGCCAAGGAGTCTACATGTCCCTGAAAGCCCGCATCACCGAAGACATGAAGACCGCCATGCGCGCAAGAGAGCGCGCGCGCCTGGGTACCATCCGCCTGCTGCTGGCGGCCATCCAGCAAAAAGAGGTGGACGAGCGAACGGAACTGGATGAGGCCGGTATCGTCGCGGTCATCGAAAAGATGCTCAAGCAGCGCAAGGACGCCATGAACCAGTATGCCGCCGCCGGTCGCCAAGACTTGGCAGAGCGGGAAGAGGCCGAAATGCGGGTGCTCAGCGACTACCTGCCCCAGCCCCTCAGCCCAGAGGAGATAACCACCCTGATCCGCCAGGCCCAGACCGAAACCGGCGCTGCGGGGGCGCGCGACATGGGCAAAATGATGGCCTGGCTCAAGCCCCGCCTGGCCGGGCGTGCGGACATGGGCCAGGTTTCCAGCCAGGTCAAGACCCTCCTGGACTGAGCAGCGAGCCCGCTGCCGGGCCTGACATTAGAATCCAGGTCATGGCCCGGATTCCCCATGATTTCATCCAGCAGGTCCTGGACCGTACGGATATCGTCGCGGTCATCGACCACTATGTGCCGCTGAAGAAGGCCGGCATCAACTACCAGGCCCGCTGCCCTTTCCACAGCGAGAAGACCCCTTCCTTCACCGTAAGCCCCACGAAGCAGTTCTACCATTGCTTCGGATGTGGCGCCCATGGCACGGCCATCAGCTTCCTCATGCAGCATGCCGGCTATGACTTCATCGATGCCCTGCAGGAGCTGGCTGGCCATGCCGGCCTGCAGCTGCCGGATCAGGGTCACGACCCCGCAGAGGACGGGCAACGCAGCCTGATCCTGGCCTACCTGGATACCGCCGGTCGTTTCTACCAACAGGCCCTGAAGGGCCATGCCCGGGCAGTGGACTACCTGAAGGGCCGGGGTCTGAGCGGTGAGACCGCTGCCCGTTTCGCTCTGGGTTATGCCCCGGACGACTGGCAGGGCCTGCAGGCGGCGGTGGGCAACTACCAGGATGCCGCCCTGCAAGAAGCGGGCCTGGTCATCCTCCAGGAGGGCAGGCATTACGACCGTTTCCGGGGCCGCATCATGTTCCCCATCCGCAATTCCCGGGGCCAGGTCATCGGCTTTGGCGGCCGCATTCTGGACCAGGGAGAGCCCAAATATCTGAACTCCCCCGAGACCCTGGTGTTCCACAAGGGTCGGGAGCTCTACGGCCTGCATGAACATCGCCGGATCATCCAGCAAAGCGGCCGGGTCATTGTGGTGGAAGGCTATATGGACGTGGTGATGCTGCATCAACACGGGGTGCACAACGTGGTGGCCACCCTGGGCACCGCCATCACCGCCGAGCAGGCCACCCAGCTCCTGCGTCTGGCGGATGAGGTCATCTTCGCCTTCGATGGTGACAACGCGGGTCGGCAGGCAGCCTGGCGGGCCCTGGAGAACAGCCTGCCCCAGATCCAGGATGGCAAGCGTCTGGGCTTTCTCTTCCTGCCCCAGGGCGAGGACCCGGACAGCTTCGTGCGTCAGCAGGGGGCCGACGCCTTCCAGCGCCTGTGTGACACAGCCAAGCCCCTGTCGGATTTTCTCTTCGACAGCCTCTTACAGCAGACCGATCTGGGCTCCGTGGAGGGGCGTGTACGTCTGGCCACCCTGACGCAGCCCTATCTGGGCAAACTCGCGCAAGCCCCCCTCCTGGCCCGGGCCCTGGGCCAACGCCTGGGGGGCCTCACGGGCCTTGCCGAACCGGTTCGGCAAGGCCCCGTGCAACGCGCCGGCACGATCCCTGGGCCCCGGGTACCGGCCTCCCGGGGACGTAGCCAGATCCGCATCTCCCCCTGGCGTCTGTTGCTCCAGGCCCTGTTGCACGATACCCATCGTGCCGGCCGCCTGGGAGATCTGCCCGAGCAGACCGGCCTTGAAGCCCAGGCCCTGGCGGCAGCCCTGGTCCTGGTACGGGAACATCCGGAATATGGCGTCCGGGACGTGGTGCAGCACTTCCAGGGGCGCTCCGAGCAGGCCATCCTGGAGGCCGCCGCCGCGGACATCCTGTTATGGGATGCGGAATACGATGTGGAATCCGACTTTCTCGGGGCCCTGGCCGCGGTACAAAAACAAGGCGCCCAAGCCGTGCTGGACAGCCTCTCCGGCAAGCGGCCCAGCGATCTCAGCCCGGAAGAAAAGGCCCGCCTCCTGGCCGGCTTGCAGGCCCGGAAACCCAAGCAGGACTAGCTTGTCATATTCCACCCAGCCCCCACATGAGGGCCATGTGTTTATGTATAATTGAGCGTTTCACGTGACGATGACGCCTACTCACTTGCGGAGAGATTCTGATAATGGCAACTGCAAAAAAGACCCCGAAAAAAGCCACCGCGGCCGCTAAACCGGCAGCCAAGGCAGTGGCCAAGGGCGCAAAAGCAAACAAGCCGATCTCCAGACGCAAGGAAGCCGCCAACAAGGCCGCCATCCTGGCCCAGGTCCTGGAGAAGGACGGCAAGATGGACGTGGAGGAACGGCGCACGCGTCTACGCACCCTTATCGTACTGGGCAAGGAACGGGGCTACCTGACCTATGCCGAGATCAACGACCACCTGCCGGACGAAATGCTGGACGCCGAACAGATCGAAGGCGTGGTCAGCATGATCAACGACATGGGTATCCAGGTCTTCGACCAGGCCCCGGCTGCGGAAGACCTGCTCATGTCCGAGGCCCCGGCCCCGGTGGCGGATGAAGACGCCGCGGAAGAGGCGGAGGCCGCCCTGTCCAGCGTGGATGCCGAATTCGGCCGCACCACCGACCCGGTGCGTATGTACATGCGCGAGATGGGCACCAAGGACCTGCTCACCCGGGAAGGCGAGATCGAGATTGCCAAGCGCATCGAGGACGGTCTCAAGCACATGGTGCAAGCCATTTCCGCCTGCCCCCTCACCATCCAGCAGATCCTGGACCTGGCCGCCAAGGTGGAGGCGGATGAGCTCAAGATCGAGGACCTGGTGGACGGCCTGCAAGACAGCACCGGCGAAGACATCGTCATGGAATTGGCCGCCGACGATGCTGACGAGGACGAGGAGAGCGAGGGCAGCAACAGCAATGCGGCCGGCACAGTGAATCTGGCCATGCTCAAGGTAGACGCCCTGGAACGCTTTGCCGCCATCCGCAAGACCCACGCCAGGATGCAGACCGCCCTGAACAAACACGGCTTTGCCAGCAAGCAATACCAGAAACTGCTCGAAGACATTTCCAGCCACCTGCTGGGTATCCGTTTCACCACCCGCCAGGTGGACAGCCTGTGTGAATCCGTGCGCGGCATCGTGGAGGAAGTCCGCAGCCATGAGCGGGCCATCATGGACATCACCGTGAACAAGTGCGCCATGCCGCGCAACCATTTCATCAAGACCTTCCTCGGCCATGAAGGCGATCCGGCCTGGATCGCGCAGGAACTGGTCAGCAAGCAGGCCTATGTGGAGATGTTGGAGCGCAATCAGTACGACATCCACGAGCATCAGGAAAAGCTGGCCGAGCTGCAAAAACGCGCGGGCATTTCCGTGAAGAACCTGAAGGACATCAACAAGAAGATGTCCACCGGCGAGGCCAAGGCCCGTCGCGCCAAGCGGGAGATGATCGAGGCCAACCTGCGTCTCGTCATCAGCATCGCGAAGAAGTACACCAACCGGGGCCTGCAGTTCCTGGACCTGATCCAGGAGGGCAACATCGGTCTCATGAAAGCGGTGGACAAGTTCGAATACCGGCGTGGCTACAAGTTCTCCACCTACGCCACCTGGTGGATCCGCCAGGCCATCACCCGTTCCATCGCCGACCAGGCCCGCACCATCCGCATTCCGGTGCACATGATCGAGACCATCAACAAGCTCAACCGCATCTCGCGGCAGATGATCCAGGAAATGGGCCGCGAGCCGACGCCGGACGAACTGGCAGTCCGCATGGAGATGCCGGAGGACAAGGTCCGCAAGGTGCTGAAGATCGCCAAGGAGCCGATTTCGATGGAAACGCCGATCGGCGACGACGAGGATTCGC
>CAZVNY010000096.1:0-6395 GCA_964628785.1 uncultured Thiobacillus sp. | reverse complement strand
GCAAGTGGTTCAACGTGGTGGCCTATGGCCTGAACGAGAAGGAAGAGATCGACTACGAGGCCATGGAGGCCAAGGCCCGGGAACACCGTCCCAAGCTCATCATCGCCGGTGCTTCGGCCTATGCCCTGCGCATCGACTTTGCCCGCTTCGCCAGGATCGCCAAGGAGATCGGTGCGATCTTCATGGTGGACATGGCCCACTATGCCGGTCTGGTGGCCGCGGGGGTGTACCCCAACCCGGTGCCCCACGCCGATGTGGTCACCTCCACCACGCACAAGACCCTGCGCGGTCCCCGGGGGGGCATCATCCTCATGAAGGCGGAGCACGAGAAGGCCATCAATTCCGCCATCTTCCCCGGCCTCCAGGGCGGTCCCCTGATGCACGTCATCGCCGCCAAGGCGGTGGCCTTCAAGGAAGCGGCGAGCAAGGAATTCAAGCACTACCAGGAGCAGGTGGCGGCCAATGCCCTGGTGATGTGCAAGGTGCTCCAGGGCCGGGGTCTGCGCATCGTCTCCGGGCGCACGGAAAGCCACGTCTTCCTGGTGGACCTGCGCGCCAAGAACCTCACCGGCAAGGAGGCCGAGGCCGCCCTGGGCCGGGCCCACATCACGGTGAACAAGAACGCCATCCCCAACGACCCGCAAAAACCCTTCGTCACCTCCGGCATCCGCATCGGCACCCCGGCCATGACCACCCGGGGCTTCAAGGAACTGGAGGCGGAAAAGCTGGCCAACCTGGTGGCTGACGTGCTGGACGCCCCCAGCGACGAGGCCGTCATCGAGCGGGTGAAGGGCGAAGTGGCCAAGCTCACCGCCGCCTTCCCGGTGTATGGCAAATGAGCGGGCAGGCAGGGGTGGCAAGCTGACGGGCATGACTTTGCATAGACGCCCTAAAAATGAAAGCCATGCCCGTTTCTCTCTCCCCCAACCCCTCTCCCGCCTGCGGGAGAGGGGAGCATCAAGAAGCCGCTACGTGGCTTTCACGGTAACGGTCATGGCGAGTCATCCCCCCGTTGCCCGCGTAGCGCTCCCCATTCCCCGGTCACCGATATGAAATGTCCTTTTTGTGGTCATGCCGACACCCAGGTGGTGGAAACCCGGGATAGCGAGGACGGCCTGGCCATCCGCCGGCGTCGGCGTTGCACCGGCTGCGACAAGCGCTTCACCACCTACGAGACCGCCGAGGTGCGGGCCCCGGTGGTAGTGAAGTCCGGCGGCGAGCGCCAGGATTTCTCCCGCAGCAAGATCCAGGCGGGTTTCCGCAAGGCCCTGCACAAGCGGCCCGTGTCTACCGAGCTCATGGAGATGGCCATCGACCGGGTGGTGCATCAGGTCCTGGCCATGGGGGAGCGGGAAATCGACTCCCGCCTCATCGGCGAGTGGGTCATGGCGGAGCTCAAGTGCCTGGACAAGGTGGCCTACATCCGCTTCGCTTCCGTGTATCGCGCCTTCCAGGACGTGGATGATTTCCGCGACGCCATCCGCGACGTGTCGGGGGAGTCGGAAACGGGGAACGGGGAGTAGTCCCTTGCAAACGCCTTCCTCGCCACCCTCCTTCCCCTTCAGCAGCGCGGACCACATGTACATGGCCCGGGCCCTGGGCCTGGCGGAGCGGGGTCTTTTCAGCGCCAGCCCCAATCCCCGGGTGGGTTGCGTCATCGTGCGGGATGGCAGGGTGGTGGGGGAGGGCTGGCATGCCCGTACCGGTGAGCCCCATGCCGAGGCCCATGCCCTGGCTGCGGCAGGTGAACTTGCCCGGGGGGGCACGGCCTATGTGAGCCTGGAGCCCTGCTCCCACTACGGGCGCACGCCCCCTTGTGCCAACGCCCTCATCGACGCCGGCCTGGCCCGGGTGGTGTGTGCCATGCGGGACCCCAATCCCCAGGTCTCCGGCCGGGGCATCGAGCTGCTGACCCTGGCCGGGGTGCGCGTCGAGATGGGCCTGTTGGAGACCGAGGCCCGGGAATTGAACATCGGCTTCGTCTCGCGCATGAGCCGGAAGCGCCCCTGGGTGCGCCTGAAGACCGCAGCCAGCCTGGACGGCAGGACCGCCCTGGGCAATGGCGCGTCCAAATGGATCACCGGCACCGCCGCCCGGGCCGACGTGCAGCGCCTGCGGGCCCGGGCCTGTGTGCTGCTCACCGGCGTGGGCACGGTGCTGGCGGATGACCCGCAGATGAACGTGCGGGACGTGGAGTCCCCCCGGCAACCCTGGCGCGTGGTGCTGGACAGCCGGCTGCGCACCCCGGTCTCGGCCCGTATCCTGCAGCAGCCCGGAATCACCCTGCTGGTCTGTGTCCAGGCCGAGCCGGGCCCCCGGGATGCCCTGCTGGCTGCCGGTGCCCACATCCTGGAGCTGCCCGGGCGGGATGGCCGGGTGGATCTGCGTGCCCTGATGCTGGAGCTGGGGGTCCGGGGCATCAACGAGGTGCACGTGGAGGCCGGCGCCCGCCTCAACGGAGCCCTGCTCGAGGCCGGCCTGGTGGATGAATGGGTGGCCTATCAGGCACCCAAGGTCATGGGGGATCCGGCCCGGGGCCTGTTTGCCCTGCCTGCATACACGCAAATGGACGAGGCTCACGCCTTCAGGCTCACGGATGTGCGCCGCCTGGGGGATGACCTGCGCCTGACCCTGCGGCCCGCCTGATCCCGGCCCTGATACACCTACCGGTTTGTCTCCCGTTGCAGCCCGGTGCCCTGGCCGGATTTCCCTGACACTGCCGAAACCCATAAAATAGCCCCTTTCTCCGCGGCCCGGCCGCGCTCAGGTCATTTCTCATGTTTACCGGCATCATCCAGGCCGTCGGCCACGTCTCCCATGTGCAGGCTACCCAGGGCGGGGATGCCCGCGTGCGCATCGCCAGCGGTGGGCTGGATATGGGAGATGTGCAGCTGGGGGACTCCATCGCCTGCAACGGTGTGTGCCTGACGGTGGTGGAGCAGACCCCGGACAGCTTCGATGTGGTGGTGTCCGGCGAGACCTTTGCCTGCACCGTCGGCTTTGCCCCCGGTGACCGGCTGAATCTGGAGAAGGCCCTGCGCCTGGCGGATCGCCTGGGAGGCCACCTGGTCTCCGGACATGTGGACGCCGTGGGTGAGGTGCTGCAGTTCGCCGCCGTGGGGGACTCCTGGTTGCTGGAGATCCGCGCACCGGAGGCCCTGGCCCGCTACCTGGCGCCCAAGGGCTCGGTGGCGGTGAACGGCGTGTCCCTGACGGTGAACCGGGTTGCCGGCAGGGACTTCAGCATCAACCTCATCCCCCATACCCTGGACCACACCATGTTGCGGGACCTGCAGCCCGGCAGCCGGGTAAACCTGGAGGTGGACATGCTGGCCCGCTACGCCGAGCGCCTGCTGCACTATGCCTCCAGTAGCGACAAGGAATGACAGCATGTCCCTAGCCCCCATCACCGAAATCGTCGCCGAGCTGAAGGCCGGCCGCATGGTCATCCTGGTGGATGAGGAAGACCGGGAAAACGAGGGCGACCTGGTCATGGCGGCGGAATTCGCCACGCCGGAGGCCATCAACTTCATGGCCAAGTACGGGCGCGGCCTCATCTGCCTGACCCTGACGGACCAGCGTTGCCGCCAGCTGGGCCTGAAGCAGATGGTGAGCGACAACCAGACCCCCCATGGCACCGCCTTCACCGTATCCATCGAGGCCGCCGAGGGGGTGACCACCGGCATCTCCGCCGCGGATAGGGCAGTGACCATCCTGGCGGCGGTGAAGCGGGACGCCAAGCCCAGCGACATCATCCAGCCCGGCCACATCTTCCCCCTGCGCGCCCAGCCCGGCGGAGTGCTGAAACGTGCCGGCCACACCGAGGCGGGCTGCGACCTGGCGGCCCTGGCCGGCCTGGAACCGGCGGCGGTGATCTGCGAGATCCTGAAGGAGGACGGCAGCATGGCGCGGCTGCCGGACCTGCTGGAATTCGCGGCGGAACACGGCCTGAAGATCGGCACCATCGCCGACCTGATCCAGTATCGCAGCGAGAACGAGGCCCTGGTGAAGCGGGTGGCGGAAAAGACCGTGCACACCGCCTACGGGGATTTCGCCCTGGTGGCCTACCACGACGAGACCGCCGACGAGACCCATCTGGCCTTGGTGAAGGGGGACATCCAGCCCGAGGCCGAGACCCTGGTGCGAGTACACGAGCCTGTCTCCGTGCTGGATTTCCTCGATGCGGGCATGGACCATTCCTGGAGCATGGACGCCGCCTTGCAGACCCTGGCCGCTGCCCAACGCGGGGTGATGGTGCTGATGCACCGCACCGAGACCGGGACAGATCTGCGCCAGCGCCTGACCTCCGAGCCCCAGGTGCCGGTGAAATTCGACTTGCGCAACTATGGTATTGGCGCCCAGATCCTGCGGGACCTGGGGGTGGGGCGCATGAAGCTCATGGCCCGCCACCGCCGCATGCCCTCCATGGCCGGTTTCGGTCTGGAAGTGACTGGATATCTGGAACAGGAAGGACACTGACATGGCCCGTTACGGCAAGCTCTTCGAATTCGAATCCAACCTGGATGGCACGGGCCTGCGGGTGGGGGTGGTGATGAGCCGCTTCAACATCGACGTGTGCGAGGGGTTGCTCTCTGCCTGCACCACCGCCCTGCTGAAAATGGGCGTGAAGCCCGAGGACATCCGTGTTGCCACCGTGGCCGGCGCCCTGGAAATCCCCCTGGTGCTGCAGACCATGGCGCGTACCGGCCGCTACGACGCCCTGGTGGCCGTGGGGGCGGTGATCCGTGGCGAGACCTATCACTTCGAGGTGGTGTCCAACGAGATGGCCCGCGGCATCACCCGGGTCAACCTGGATACCGGCGTGCCCATCGCCAACGGCGTGCTCACCACCAACACGGATCACCAGGCCATGGAACGGGTGTCCGACAAGGGCAAGGAAGCCGCCCAGTGTGCCGTGGAGATGGCCAATCTGTTGCGGGCCATCCAGGCGCAAACATGACCGCCAGACAGGCCCGAGCCAGCCGCGGCAGCCGGCAGGTCTCCCGTGAACTGACCCTGCGTGCCTTGTACGAATGGCAGGTGGCCGGCGGGCACCTGGCGGCCCTGCAGGTGCACATGGAGGAAGAGGAAGAGAGCGCTCGGCTCATGGCCGAGGCCAACGTGGGCTTTTTCCAGGAGCTGCTGGCGGGGGTACTGCAAACCGCTGGGGACCTGGATGAGGCCCTGCTCCCCCACCTGGACCGGTCCGTGGGTGAGCTCTCCCCTGTGGAGCACGCTGCCCTGCTCATCGGGGCCTATGAACTGGTGCATACCCTGAATGTGCCCTACAAGGTGGCCATCAACGAGGCCGTGAATCTGGCCAAGAAATACGGCGGCACCGATGGGCACAAGTTCGTCAACGGCGTGCTGGACAAGTTGGCCCGGGTGGTGCGGCAGGTGGAACTGGGCAGCCGGCAGTAGGCTACCGCCAGTGGGGAACGGGCAGGGGCACGTGGCGCATAGACAGGCAGGCCGCCGCCGTTGCGCATGAGCCCTGCTTCGTCTTTTCGTTTCCCCACAGCCCAGGCAAAAGTGCCTTCCGAATTCGAACTCATCCGCCGTTTTTTTACCCGGCCCGCCCCGGGGGCGGTGTTGGGCGTGGGGGATGATGCCGCCCTGCTGCGCCCCACTGCGGGCATGGAGCTGGCGGTGACCACGGACATGCTCCTGGTGGGGCGCCACTTCCTGGTTGATGCAGATCCCCATCTGCTGGGCCACAAGGCCCTGGCGGTAAATCTCTCCGATCTGGCCGCCATGGGCGCCACACCCCGCTGGGCGACCCTGGCCCTGGCCCTGCCCCAGGCTGACGAGGACTGGCTGGAGGCCTTCAGCCGGGGCTTCCTGGAGCTGGCGGCGCGCTTCGCTGTGGACCTGGTGGGGGGGGATACCACCCGGGGGCCTCTCAACATCAGCGTCACCCTGCTGGGCGAGGTGCCCGCCGGTCAGGCCCTGCGCCGGGATGGGGCACGGGTGGGCGACGATATCTGGGTCTCCGGTCAGCTGGGGGGGGCCGCCTTGGGCTTGTGCCATCTGCAGGCCGAAGTGTCCCTGGATCCGGAGGAAGCCCGGAGCTGTCTGGCGCGTCTGCATGGCCCGCAACCCCGGGTGGATCTGGGCCTGGCCCTGCGGGGTCTGGCCAGGGGGGGCATCGATATCTCCGATGGTTTTGCCGCCGACCTGGGCCACGTGCTGGCACGTTCCGGAGTGGGGGCCGAGGTGCTGTGCAGCCGCCTGCCCGCCCATGCGGCCGTGCTGGCGCGCCTCGATGATGCCCTGGCCCGGCAATGCCTGTTGGCCGGGGGCGATGACTACGAGTTGTGTTTCACCGCGCCGGCAGGGTCGAGACAGGAGGTGCATGCCGCCGCCACCCGGGCCGGTGTGGGGGTGCGCCGGGT
>CAZVNY010000095.1:0-6438 GCA_964628785.1 uncultured Thiobacillus sp. | reverse complement strand
GCGGCCGGGGTGAGTAGCGACACCCGGCTGGTCTATGGGGAAGATCCCCATCCGGAGATCGTCAATACCGCCAATGCCCTACAGCCCAGTCTCATCATCCTGGGGCGCCGGGGCAAGCGCGGGCTTGCCCGCTTCATGGTGGGCCACGCCACCGTGCATGTGGCCGGCAACGCGCCCTGCAATGTACTCATGGTGCCCCGCACGGGACAGGCCTGGAGCCAGCGCATCCTGCTGGCCACGGATGGTTCCAGCCACAGCCTGGAGGCCGCCCGGGCCGCCCAGGCCGTGGCGGAGCAATGCAGGCTGCCGGTCACGGTGGTCTCCGCCACCACCAAAAGCCACAGTCCCGAGCGCAAGGCGGAGGCATTGGCCAGCGTGGAGGAGATCAGCCGAACCCTGCAGGCTGCCGGCATCGCCAACGATACCCTGGTCAATGAAGGCCGCCCGGATGAAGTGGTCATCGAGGCCGCAGCGCAACGTCAGGCCGATCTCATCGTGGTAGGCAGCCATGGTCGCACCGGACTGGCGCGTCTGCTGCTGGGCAGCATTTCCGAGCGCATCATGGGCCAGGCCCAGTGCCCGGTGCTGATTGCCCGGGCCGGTAGCTGAGTAGCTGTACATACCCTTGTACCAATCGGGATGCGTGTTCTTGTGCCACATCCTCATGACGCCCTGCGCACCCTTCCCCGCCCCGTGGCCCGCCAATCGGCGACCCGGGGTCAGCCGTGATGCACGTCCTCATCATCGAAGACAACCCGGACCTGGCGGCCAACGTCTGTGACTTCCTGGAGGCCAAGGGCCACAGCGTGGACGCCGCCGGGGATGGCGTCACCGGCCTGCACCTGGCGGTCACCCAGGACTACGACGCCATTGTCCTGGACGTGATGCTGCCGGGCATGGACGGCTTTGGCGTGTGCCAGCGTCTGCGTGAGGAAGCACACCGGGACACGCCGGTGCTCATGCTCACCGCCCGGGACGCCCTGGACGACCGGGTGGCCGGTCTGGAGTGTGGCGCCGACGATTATGTGGTGAAGCCCTTCGCCCTCAGGGAGCTGGAGGCCCGTTTGAGGGCCCTGAAGCGTCGTGCCGGTGGGGCGACCGGCAACGTCAAACTGCGGGTGGCGGACCTGGAATACGACCCTGCCCTCATGCAGGCCCGGCGCGGTGGCCGCCGCATCCATCTACCCCCCATCCCCCTGAAGCTGCTGGAAAACCTGATGCGGGCCTCCCCCCGAGTGGTCAAGCGCAGGGAGCTGGAGCGCGCCCTGTGGGGGGACGAGCCACCGGATTCCGATGCCCTGCGGGCCCACATGCACGTCTTGCGTGCTGCCCTGGAAGCAGAGGGCGAAGCCCCCCTGATCCATACCCTGCGGGGCATAGGCTATCGCCTGGCGGCCACGCCCTGAGGCGGGGCCATGCGCTTTTCCCACAGCCTGCGCTCCCGCGTGGCCCTGGCCTTCGTGGCCGTGGGGGGCGGCGTCTCCCTGATCATTGCCGTGGGCCTGTACATCGGCGTGCGGGATGCGGGCCAGCGTCTCATCGACGAGACCCTGAGCGCGGAAATGCAGGACTACCAGAGCAGGCGCCTGCGCAACCCAACGTCCCTGCCTCCGGCCACCGCCACCCTGCTGGGCTATGTGGCCCCGGCAGCGGCCCATGATCCGGACCTGCCCGTGGAACTGGCCGGCTTGCCCCCGGGGCGTCACAGCCTGCAACTGGAGGGCGTGCCCTACCGCATGGTGATCGCCGACCACCAGGGGCGACGCTACTACCTGTTGCACAACGAGACCCTGTTCCGGGAGCGGCAGGCCCGTCTGGGTGCCTTTCTGGGCGCCTTCGTGGCCCTCATGATGCTGCTCTCCGGTGTCATCGCCTTCTGGCTGGCGGAACGGGTCATCGAGCCGGTGAAGGAATTGGCCCGCCGCCTGCGCCACATCGGTCCCACCACCCCCCATGCGGACCTGGCCGCCGACTTCCCACCAGACGAGGTGGGGGAGCTGGCCCGCAGCTTCGAGCAGAGCCTGGATCGGCTGGCCGCCTTCATCGAGCGGGAGCGGGCCTTCACTGCCGACGTCTCCCACGAACTGCGCACCCCCCTGGCGGTGATCCGGGGGGCGGCAGAGGTCCTGCTCACCGACGAGACCCGGCCGGAAAAGGAGCAGCAGCGCCTGTTGCGCATCGAACGTTCCGCCGCCGACATGGCGGATCTGGTCACCGCCCTGCTGGCCATGGCCCGGGAACGGGATGATGGCCGGCGGGACCCGGTGCAGGTGGCGGACCTGTTGCGGGATACCCTGGACAAGCATCAGCACCTGCTCCAGGACAAGGACCTGGAGGTCAGGCTGGATATCCAGGCCCGCCCTGCCCTGGTCACCGACGCCAATCTGTTGGCCATCGTCCTGGCCAACCTGGTACGCAACAGCTTCACCTATACGGAACATGGCCAGGTCCTGCTCAGCCTGGAGGCGGACCACCTGCGCATCCGTGACACGGGCCTGGGCATCCCCAAAGCGGAGCTGGATCAGGTATTCCAGCGCCTCTACAAGGGGCGCCACAGCCAGGGAGCGGGCATCGGCCTGGCCCTGGTGAAAAAGATCTGCGACCGCTATGGCTGGGGCATCCGCCTGCACAGCGAAGAAGGCAAAGGCACCGAGGCCATCCTGGATTTCAGCGCCATGCCAGGGTCTTGACCTGGTCTTGACCTGGCCATGACGCAGCGGGAACGGGCCCTGTTGCAGGATGGGCGCTGCCCATCCACTGTCGACATCCTTCCTTGCGCTTCATGTCCCTGCCCGCCCTCAACACCCTGCCCACCTGGGTCCAGCCCTTCGCTCCTTTCCTTACCTGGCTGCCCCGGGTGGACCGGAGCAGCGTCAAGGCCGACACCCTGGCCGGTCTCACCGGCGCCCTGGTGGCCCTGCCCCAGGGGGTGGCCTTTGCCACCATCGCCGGCATGCCGCCGGAATATGGCCTTTACGCCGGCATGATCCCGGCGATCATCGCCGCCCTGTTCGGCTCTTCCTGGCATCTGGTCTCCGGCCCCACCACCGCCGCCTCCATCGTGTTGTTCTCCGTACTCTCCCTGCACGCCGAACCGGGTACGGCGGAATATGTCAGCCTGGCCCTGACCCTCACCTTTCTGGTGGGGGTGATCCAGATCATCATGGGCCTGGCCAAGCTGGGTAGCCTGGTGAATTTCATCTCCCATTCCGTGGTCACCGGCTTCACCGCCGGGGC
The DNA here is from genome assembly GCA_964628785.1 of uncultured Thiobacillus sp. GTDB lineage: Bacteria > Pseudomonadota > Gammaproteobacteria > Burkholderiales > Thiobacillaceae > PFJX01. Next base: position 3,201 of record CAZVNY010000095.1, on the reverse strand, counting down.
CGCCATCCTCATCGCCAGCAACCAGGTCAAGCACTTCACCGGTCTGTCCATCCCCCGGGGGGCGGGCTTCAGCGAAACCTGGAGCACGGTCTTCAGCCATGTCGCCGACATCGACCCGGCCATCTTCGCGGTGGCCCTGGCCACCCTGCTGCTGGGCATCGGCATCAAGCGCTGGCTGCCCCACTGGCCCTACATGATCGTGGCCATGCTGGGGGGCTCCCTCCTGGCGGTGGCCCTGACGGCCTGGAGCGGGTTGGATCTGCCCACCGTGGGTGCCTTGCCCGCCAGCCTGCCCCCTCTGTCCGCCCCCAGCCTGGATGGCGACAGCGTCCGCGCCGTGGCCTCCGGCGTGGTAGCCGTGACCCTGCTGGCACTCACCGAGGCCGTCTCCATCGCCCGGGCCCTGGCGGCCCGTTCCGGCCAGCATGTGGACGGCAACCAGGAATTCGTGGGCCAGGGCATGTCCAACCTGTTCGGTAGTTTCTTCTCAGGTTACGTGGCCACGGGTTCCTTCAACCGTAGCGGGGTCAACTATGCCGCCGGCGCCAAGACCCCCATCGCCGCCATGTTGGCGGGGGGCTTCCTGCTGGTGCTGGTGCTGCTGGTGGCCCCCTGGGCCCGATATCTGCCCAACGCGGCCATGGCGGGCATCCTCTTCCAGGTGGCCTGGGGCCTCATCGACTTCGAGGAAATCAGCCACACCCTGAGGACCAGCAAGGTGGAGAGCAGCATCCTGCTGGCCACCTTTGCCGGCACCCTGTTCCTGACCCTGGAAGAGGCCATCATCATCGGCGTGCTCATGTCCCTGGCCATCTACCTGTCGCGTACGGCCAAGCCCAATGTGCGGGTAAGGGTGCCCAACCCCCACGATGTCCGGCACAAGTTCACCGATGCGGCCCACGCGCCCCAGTGCCCCCAGCTGCGCTTTGCCCGGGTGGACGGGTCCATCTATTTCGGCGCGGTGTCCTACCTGCGCGAGCAGATCAGCCAGCAGGACCGGGCCATCCCCTCCCAGAAGCACCTGGCCATCATCGCCCACGGCATCAATTTCATCGACAAGGAAGGCGCCGATTTCCTCGTGGAAGAGGCCCGGCGACGCCGGGGCATAGGTGGCAGCCTGTCCCTGATACGGGTGAAGGACACAGTGCAGGAGCAACTGGCGGAGAGTGGCGCCCTCAAAAGCATAGGCGGCGCCAATCTGTTCGATTCCAAGACCGAGGCAGTACGCGAGTTGCATCGGCGCCTGGACCCGGACGTCTGTCGCAGCTGCAAGGCGCGCATCTTCCGGGAATGCGGCGCCCAGCCCGTCACCGAGCCAACCCCCGTGAGTCCAGGAGTCGTACATGCATAAGGCCACCCTCCCCCACAGCTACCGGCGCATCCTGGCCCTGGTGGATTTCTCCGACAGCGGCAGGCAGGTGGCCCGACGGGCCCTCAAGCTTGCCCGTCTGGAAGATGCAAAACTGGCCTTCCTGCATCTCATACCCCTGGATGCCCAGGGCGATGGCGGCTATCCCAGGCCCGCACACCAGGATCAGGCCCGGGCCTTCGAACAGGCGGCCATGCGACGACTGGATTTCCTGCGCACCAGCCTGGATGCCGGCGAGGTCGAACTGCTGGCCCGCTACGCACCGCCCAACCAGGGTTTTGCCAACTGCATCGCCACATGGGCGCCGGATCTGGTGGTTACCCAGGATGACCCGGGGTTTCTCGACGGGGGGCACGATCTGCTGATCCTGGGACGCAAAAGCCCCTCCCGGGGCGCTCTCATGTCCTGGCTACGCCGTTTTCTGCTGCCGGGCGAACTCCTTGGCCACATGGGGTAGAACGCCTCTGCAACAACCCTACATTCTCCTGCTGTACTTGCCCGGCCACGTGCCGGGTTTTTTTGTGCGGCCTCCCGTGCAGGCAGCAGGACGGGCAGCCCATGCAAAGTCCCCCACATACGCTTATGCTTGACAGTCACTGCATCCTGTCACAAACGATAAGCGAGTAAGCCCTCATGACCTACAAGATCCTGCTACCGGTGGATGGCTCGGATGGTGCATCCCATGCCGCCGAACATGTGGCCAGATTGGCCGGCGTCATGCCAAACCTGGAAGTGCATCTGCTCAACGTCCAGTCCCGTGGCGATGACTGGATGGTGCGCCGGGTCATCAAACCCGATGAACTGCAGCGCATGGAAGACGAATGGGCCGAGGCCGCCCTGGTGATGGTGCGGGAGATCCTGGAAGCCGCCGATGTGCAGAGCAACTCCCATGTACGTCAGGGGGAGGTCCCGCAGACCATCATCAAGACCGCGGCGGAGCTGGGTTGCGACCAGATCATCATGGGCGCCCGGGGTCTGGGCAGTTTGGGCAACCTGATCCTGGGCTCCGTGGCCAACAAGGTCCTGCACCTGGCCACCCTACCCCTCACCCTGGTCAAATAAACAGGCAATCCTCCATGACCCTACGCTGGCTTGCGCTTGCTGCCGGCCTGCTGGTTTGTATGCCGGCGCAGGCCGCCCAAGTGCCCCATCCCCAGATCTTCGGCATCCCCGTGGACTTCATCCTCTTTGCCCTCACCCTGCTGGGGGTGGCCCTGTTTCACCAGCACACCCTGTATGTCGCGCTGAGCGGTCTGCTGGTGATCTCCCTGTACAAGATCGGTTTCACCGGCTTCAACGAGGGGAGCGGTGTTGCCGGCTGGGTGGCCCATCTGGGTCACGAGTGGGTGGTACTGGCCAATCTACTGGGACTGTTGCTGGGCTTTGCCCTCCTGGCACGCTACTTCGAGGACAGTGACGTCCCGCATGTCCTGCCCCGCTTCCTGCCCCAGGGCTGGCAGGGGGCCTTCATGTTGCTGGTCATGGTCTTCGTGGCCTCGGCCTTCCTGGACAACATTGCCGCCGCCCTCATCGGCGGCACCGTGGCGGCCAGCGTGTTCCGGCGGCGTCTGCACATCGGCTATCTGGCGGCCATCGTGGCGGCCTCCAATGCCGGTGGCTCCGGCTCCGTGGTGGGGGATACCACCACCACCATGATGTGGATCGACGGCGTCGCTCCACTGGATGTGCTCCGCGCCTATGTGGCTGCCGTGCCGGCCCTGTTCATCTTCGGCTATGTGGCGGCCCGGCAGCAGCACGGCCATCAGCCCCTGATCGTCAGTACCACCAGTGGGGTGCGGGTGGATTGGGCCAGTCTGGGTATCGTCGCCTGG
>CAZVNY010000094.1:0-6484 GCA_964628785.1 uncultured Thiobacillus sp. | reverse complement strand
TCTGGATACCGTGTTTGACCGTCAAGCCCCCCGGGTGCTGGAGATCGGTTTCGGTATGGGGGCGGCCACCGCCGCCATCGCCCAGGCCCACCCCGAGATCGACTACCTGGGCGTGGAGGTGCACACCCCCGGGGTGGGTGCCCTGTTGAAACAGATCGGGGAGTTGCACATCAATAATGTACGCATCATCCAGCACGACGTGGTGGACGTACTGGAACACATGCTTGCCGATGCCAGCCTGGACGGGGTGCACATCTTCTTCCCCGACCCCTGGCCCAAGAAGCGGCACCACAAGCGCCGCCTGATCCAGCCCGCCTTCGTGGCGACACTGACGCAGAAGCTCAAGCCCGGAGGCTATCTGCACCTGGCCACGGACTGGGCGGACTATGCCCAGCAGATGCTGGAGGTCCTGGAGGCCGCTCCCCCGCTCATGAACACCTGCGCGGGCTTTGCACCCCGACCCGATTATCGCCCTCTCACCAAGTTTGAACAGCGAGGGGTTCGTCTGGGCCACGGGGTCTGGGACCTGGTCTTCAAACACCGCTGAACAGCCCACCGTACACGGGTTTTCGCCGCTACAATCCGGCGAGTTCCCGCTTTACCGGCCAAAGTCATGAAAAGCCGCGAGATACGCCGTCAATTCCTGGAATATTTTGCCTCCAAGGGGCACACCACCGTGGCCTCGTCCTCCCTGGTGCCCCTGGGAGATCCCACCCTGCTGTTTACGAACGCCGGCATGAACCAGTTCAAGGACGTCTTCCTGGGCTTCGACAAGCGCCCCTACAGGCGTGCGGCCACCTCCCAGAAGTGTGTGCGCGCCGGCGGCAAGCACAATGATCTGGAAAACGTGGGCTACACCGCCCGGCACCTCACCTTCTTCGAGATGCTGGGCAATTTCAGCTTTGGCGACTATTTCAAGCGGGACGCCATCGTCTTCGCCTGGGAACTCCTCACCCAGGTCTTCAAGCTGCCTACGGACAAGCTCTGGATCACGGTCTACACCGAGGACGACGAGGCCTTCGACATCTGGACCCAGGAGGTGGGCCTGCCACGGGAGCGGGTCATTCGCATCGGTGACAACAAGGGGACACGCTACGCCTCGGACAACTTCTGGATGATGGGGGACACTGGTCCCTGCGGCCCCTGTACCGAGATCTTCTACGACCACGGTCCCCACATCTGGGGGGGGCTGCCGGGCACTCCGGAGGAAGACGGTGATCGCTACATCGAGATCTGGAACCTGGTGTTCATGCAGTACAACCGGGACGAGGCCGGGGGCATGCATCCCCTGCCCAAACCCAGCGTGGACACGGGCATGGGCCTGGAGCGCATCTCTGCCGTGCTGCAGAATGTGGACTCCATCTATGAAATCGACCTGTTCCAGGCCCTGATCCAGGCCGCCGCCCGGGAGACCGGGGCGACAGACATGCAAAGCCCCAGCCTGAAGGTGCTGGCAGACCACATCCGGGCCTGCGCCTTCCTCATTGCCGATGGTGTCATCCCCGGCAACGAAGGCCGGGGCTATGTGCTGCGCCGCATCACCCGCCGGGCCATCCGCCACGGCTGGAAGCTGGGGGCCCGGGGGGCCTTCTTCCACAGGATGGTGCCGGACCTGGTGACCCAGATGGGCGAGGCCTATCCGGATCTGGCCGCCAGCCAGGTCAAGGTCATGGACACCCTGCGCCAGGAGGAAGAGCGTTTCTTCACCACCATCGAGCATGGCATGGCCATCCTGGAAGCGGAACTGGCGGACATGGCGCAAAGCGGCACCACCGTGTTCAACGGCAACACCGCCTTCAAGCTGCACGACACCTACGGCTTCCCTCTGGATCTGACCGCAGACATCTGCCGCGAGCGCAACATCACCGTGGACGAGGCCGCCTTCGACACCGCCATGGCGCATCAGAAGGAGCAGGCCCGGGCCGCAGGCAAGTTCAGGATGGCCCTGAATCTGGAATACGCAGGCGCGGCCACCACCTTCCACGGCTATGAGGTCCTGGAGCACAGCGGCACGGTACTGGCCTTATATAAAGAAGGCAGCCCGGTGGAGGTCCTGCAGGAAGGTGATCTGGGTGCGGTGGTACTGGATCACACCCCCTTCTACGCCGAATCCGGTGGCCAGGTGGGGGACCGGGGCGAGCTGCGGGCCGGCAACGGCATCTTCAAGGTGGAAGACACGCAAAAGATCCAGGCCCAGGTCTTTGGACATCACGGTGTGCTGTGCACCGGTTCCCTGGCCGTGGGCGACAAGGTCAATGCCCGGGTGGACATGACCCTGCGCCAGGCCACGCAGCGCAACCACTCCGCCACCCACCTCATGCACAAGGCCCTGCGGGAAGTGCTGGGGCCCCATGTGCAGCAGAAGGGCTCCCAGGTGGATGCGGACAAGACCCGATTCGACTTCGCCCACACCCAGCCCATGACGGCAGAAGAAATCCGTCGTGTGGAAACCCTGGTGAATGCGGAGATCCTGGCCAACTCCGCCACCCAGGCCCACATCATGCCCATCGAAGAGGCCCAGAAGAGCGGTGCCATGATGCTCTTCGGCGAGAAATACGGCGATGAGGTACGGGTCCTGGACATCGGCAACAGCCGGGAGTTGTGTGGCGGCACCCACGTGGCTCGCACGGGCGACATCGGCCTGTTCAAGGTCACCGCCGAAGGGGGTGTGGCCGCCGGCGTGCGCCGGCTGGAAGCGGTCACCGGCATGGGGGCCCTGGCCCAGGTGCAACGCCAGGAAGACAGCCTGCTGCAGGCTGCGGACCGACTCCACGCCCAGCCCATGGACGTGGCCAGCCGCATCGCCCAGATCCAGGAGCAGGTCAGGACCCTGGAAAAGGAGCTGGAGCGTTTCAAATCCAGGCTGGCCGCCAGCCAGGGCGACAGTCTGGTGGATCAGGCCGTGCTGGTCGGTGACATCAGGCTGCTGGCGACAAAAGTGGATGGGGCCGATGCTAAAGCTTTGCGGGAGCTGGCCGATAAGCTGCGGGACAAGCTGAAATCCTGCGTCCTGGTGCTGGGCAGTGCCCAGGAGGGCAAGGTGACACTCATCGGTGCAGTGACGCCGGATCTCACTGCCCGTATCAAGGCCGGTGAGCTGGTGAATTTCGTCGCCTCCCAGGTGGGGGGCAGAGGTGGTGGCAAAGCGGACCTGGCTCAGGCGGGTGGCAGTGAACCTGAGAAATTGCCGGCTGCCCTGCAAAGTGTGGCCGCCTGGCTCAAGGGCAAACTCAAACCATGAACCTCAAGGACATGTTTGGCTTTTTCAAACGCAAGAACCGCGGCGATGACGGCGAAGATCCCCTGAGCGATCTGAAGACGGTCTCGCGCTGGCTGGAAAATCTGCCCACGGGGGACATCTACAGCGCCCAGGAGCAGGTGGTGCAGAGCCTGATCCAGTTCAACCACGCCGGCATGGCCATGTCCAGGGAACGCTTGCAGATCCTCATGCACCTGGATGAGCAGGCCCGGGACATGCAGCATTCCCTGTGCATGCAGTACCTGCGCAATCCACGCATGTCCAAGGTCATCGAATCCCGGCTATGGACCGCCATTCACGCCTTTTTCTGGGAGGTCACCCGGGGTTATCACGCCTTTCTCATGGACTTCGTGGCCAACCCGGGCGGCAGCCGCATCCAGCAGCACATCCCGCTCATCGCCGCCCGGGCCTTGCGAGGCTTTGGCGACATCTTCAAGTGGCGCTATTTCCGCTACGAACGCAGCGAAGAAAAACTCTGGATGCGCATGCACAACATCTTCCGCATCAGTGAGTTCGAAGGCTTTCACGACAACCGTTTCAAGCTGTATGAGCAGGAATCCACAGCCTCCAGCTGCATGGAGGAATACGTGCATTCCCTGCTCCTCTCTCCCCTGGGTACGGGTAGCCTGACCTCCCGGCAAATCGAAATGGTGGACCGCTGGCTGGTGAACTGGGCCCGCTTGACGCCCATTGACACCAACTACAATGCGGAGCGCCATTTCTTCCTCGTGGACACCACCCTGGGACAGGGTCTGCGCCGCATCCGCCCCAAGACCAGTACCGAACCCAGCTACCGCTATCTGAGCACGCAAGCCTTGCTCGCCCACATAGAGGAAACGGAGCAGGCCCTACGGGGTGGAGCCATGCCCGTGTCTCTGGGCCTGGGGGAGGATTTTCGTCTGCCGGACGGTTTCGACCTCATCAATCAGGTACGCAACGAATGGTCTCACAGCAGTGAACGGGAGCGCCGTGCCAGTACTCGAGAGCCAGTGGAAGGCCGTTGCGAGGTCGTCTACGACCTGGCCAACATCTGTCAGCGCCTGAAAACGGATCACGCCATCGCCACCGGTGTGCATGCCAACCAGGCCCTGACCCCGGAAGAGATCCTGGACATCAAGCTCTACGGCTTCGTCACGGAGCGCACCAAGGCCGCCATGACCCAACGTCTGGCCGGTCAGGGCAACCGGGAGGTGGAACGCTGGAACATGCGGGATCGCAGCGACACGGGCATCGGCATCCTGCTGCAAAGTGAACAAAGCGAATGGGTACGGGTGGGCAAGCTGTTGGGCCTGCGTCTGGATCCCACCAGCAACTGGCGCTTGGGCATCGTACGCCGTCTCACCCGCCAGAGCGATGACTGGCGCCAGGTGGGCATGAGCGTTCTTACCAGCGAGCCCGTCCTGGCCCACATCGAAAGCACCGAGCCGCAAACCGTGTCCTATTCGGTGGATGGCAGCCCCATTGGCGGCGAAGATGCGCATGTCTCCGTACTCATCCTGCCGGGTGGTGAGGATGGCTCCAGCATCGTCATGGAAGCATCCAAATATGCCCATGGCCGCCAGTACCAACTGCATCTCGAGGACATTGTCAGTCTGATCAGCCTGGAAACCGTCCTGGACAAGGGAGATGGCTGGCTGATCGCTTCCTATACCCCCTTGGGCTGATACACATCGGCGACTGAGCAGGCAGAGGAAAGGTCACGTGGATACCCAGAAGAAACCGGGATTGTTGATCGTCGATGACGATCCGCTCATCACCGATACCCTGCATTTCATGCTCTCCCAGGACTTCGAAGTCTTTGTGGCGGAGACCCGCAAACAGGTGAAGAGTCTGTTGACCCAGCTGGACGCCCCTCCACCCCTGGCCCTGGTGGACCTGGGCCTACCCCCCACCCAGCACAAGCCGGACGAAGGCTTCGCCCTGATCACGGACCTGCTCAGCCATTCCAACAGCATCAAGATCCTGGTGCTGTCCGGCCAGAATGACGAGGGCAATGCCCGCCATGCCCGGGCCCTGGGGGCCATGGACTTCATCGGCAAGCCGGCGGAACCGGAGCGCATCAAGCGCGCCCTGTTCTCCGCCCTGCGCTTCGACCAGGCAGGCACCACCCCGGCGGAGGCAGTGGATACGGACACTGGTGGCATCATCGGTGTCAGTTTTGCCGTGGACAAGCTGCGCAACCAGATCAAGCTCTACGCCGATGCCCCCTTTCCGGTGCTCATCGAAGGTGAGTCCGGCAGCGGCAAGGAACTGGTGGCCACCAGCCTGCACCAGTGGTCCAAACGCCGCACCCGACCCTATCTGGCCCTGAACTGTGCCGCCATCTCCGCAACCCTGGTGGAGCCCACACTGTTCGGCTATGCCAAGGGCGCCTTCACTGGGGCCATTCAGGCCCATTCCGGCTACTTCGAGGATGCCCGGGACGGCACCCTGTTCCTCGACGAGATCGGTGAATTGCCCCTGGAGCTCCAGGCCAAGCTTCTGCGGGTGCTGGAAAACGGCGAATTCCAGCGCGTGGGCGAGACCACCAGCCGCTTTTCCAATGCCCGCATCATTACCGCCACCAACCGGGACCTGCGCCGGGAGGTACGGGAAGGCCGCTTCCGGGGCGATCTGTATCACCGCCTCTCGGTCTTCTCCGTGCACGTGCCCGCCCTGCGGGAGCAGGACGAAGACAAGATGGTGCTGCTGGAACACTTCCGCAGCCGCTATGCCCAGGAGGCCAATGTGCCGCCCTTCAGCTTCTCCCCCGATGCCGGCAAGCTGTGGGAGTCCTATCACTTTCCGGGTAATGTGCGGGAGCTGCGCAACATCGTCATCCGTCTCACCACCAAATATGCCGGCAAGGCGGTGAACGCCGCCGAGCTGGAGGCCGAGTTCGACATGGACCTGGTGAATCCGGGCAGCATCCCCCTGCCCACGGACAGCCAGGCCCTGCAGGACTATGCCAAGACCCATCTGCGGGGTGTGCATGGCTTCGACCTGGACAAGGTGGTGAAGCAGTGGGAAAAGAGCTACGTGGAAGCAGCCCTGTCCATGACCCACGGCAACCTCTCCCAGGCGGCCAAGATCCTGGGCGTCAACCGCACCACCCTCTACAGCCGCATGCAGACCTATCAGGTCGATTGATCAGCCCAGACAAACCAATGCATTAACGGGCATGACTTTTTATAGACGCCCCAAAAAATGAAAGCCATGCCCGTTTCCCTCTCCCCCAACCCCTCT
>CAZVNY010000093.1:0-6484 GCA_964628785.1 uncultured Thiobacillus sp. | reverse complement strand
CCAAGGCGGCCGCCATGGGCGCCCAGGTCGCAGGCGGATAGGCAGACCAACCCGGCGGACAGGCGTACGGCGAATAGTTCCGTTACGCGCAGGGTCTGCCGACCCAGGTACAGGGCTGCATCCAGGGGACGCGCAGGATCAAAGATCCCATGGCAGGCGAGGTGGATAAGGGTGAACTGGCCCCAGGAGGATAAAGGCGCACCAGCTGTTGCCGAGACGCCGTCCCGGGACAGTTCAATGCGCGTGGTTGCCTGGTCCTGTGCATGCCAGAGGGTGTCGATCGCGGCTAACTCCTCATGCACACCCGGCAGTGGCGGGTGGCCGAAGCCGTCTTGTTCGCACCCCAGCAACAACACACCCGACGATGGTGTCGTTTTCGAAGCATGGGCCAGGGGCAGGAGGGTGAGTGAGGGCAGGATGCGCAGTGGGCAGCGCGCCAGCAACGGTCTCCCATCTGACAGAGGCAGCGCCGCCAGGGGCAGGGTGCGCAATGGTCCGTGGGGCGTGAGCAGCAGCGGGACATCGTCGTCAAGCAGATCCTCCAAGGCTCCAGGCAGCAGCTTGCGTACCAGGGCAGAAGGCAACAACGGATCAATGAAGAATGGCTCGGTGGTGCGTAGCCTGTTGCACGCCGCGTCCAGGGCTGCGCGTTCGCCATCGCTCCAATCGCTGCTGAGATGGGTGAGTGTGCCGTTCCGCGCATGAAAGAGGTGTAGACGCGTACCGCCCTGGGGACCCGTGGCTGCATCCTGCCAGTAATACGACAATACTGCCCAGTCTGGCGGCAGATGGGCCAGGGCTGCATCCAGGTCGAAGGGCGGCGGGCGATGGGTGGCCGCCCAGCGTGGGTTGGCATGCATGATGCGGTCCAGGAGGGCGTAGCGCTCACGGCTCAGCTCCGCCAGGCGGGTGCCCGCGGCGTCACTGCCCCGCTTCATGCTGGCTTCACAGGCATCCTGGGCTTGTTCCAGACGCTCCAGATCTTCGATCAGGCCCGGATCCACTCCCTCAAACAGGGGGGTGCCGGCATTGGCCAGCATCTGACACAGGTAGAAGCTCTTTGCACGCTCGGCGACTTCCCAGGCGTGACGTATTGCGTCTGAGCCAGACAGACCCAGGGCCATGTTGAAGGCTTGGGCATAGGCACGCATTTTGCCGCTCATATAGCGCTGCTGATCGCCCAAGGCGCGGTGTTGACGGATCAGGTCTTCGAAGCCATCGAGGGCGCTACGGGCAAATTCCCAGGCCGCATATTGCTGGCCCTGAGAAGTCAGGACGCGCGCCCAGTCCAGACGCGTTCGAGCAAGGAGGTCAGGGGGGCCATGTGTGCTGAAGAATTCCAGTGCGGCCTTTGCCCCGGGGGTGGCGCGCTCCGTTTCGCCTAACTCCAACCAGGCGCTGGCAGCCCGAGCGTGGGCCGCCATTTCTCCCCGCCGCCAACCTTCCCGTGCCAGCAGCAGCGCAACCTGTTCACTCATCGTTGCGGCCCGTGCCCAGTCCTGGGCCTGGAAGGCCAAGGTAGCTTCGGCCTCCTCCACCCACCAGGCGTTGATGCCCTGCTCACGTAGACGCGCCAACAGGCTCAGTGCCCTGTCGGGGTCGTACGCGGTGGATGCCATGTCGCCCAGGAGGGCAAGTTGTCCCTGCCAGATAGCCTGGCGCGCCATGCGCGCAGGGAAGGGAGGCAGGCTGGCGCACAGGGTTTCGCCCCGTTCCAGATCAGCGAGGGCTTCGCGTGAGCGGCGCGCATGACGCAGCACGCTTGCGCGGTCGCTGAGGGCCTTCGTAAGCTCTATGGCTACGCCAGGCCCCGGCATGGAGGTCAGCGTGTCGATGATCTCCGTCAGGCGTGTCCGTGCTTCGGGCAGATGTCCGGCCTCGAAGTCGAGCATGGCTGCTTGACGCGCCAGGGCAAATTTTGTCAGGGCAGCGGGGACAGGCCCAGCCGGGTTCATGTGCCCTGTACCGCCTGTGCCGCCTCCAGGCAGCGGCGCTCTTCGCTCAGATCACCTGCCTTCTGCGCCACGCGCATGAGTCCCTCGTAAGCACGGACCATGAGGGTGTTCACCTCCAGCTGGCAGGCACGCCCCAGACATTCCTCGAAGGCTGTGCGCGCACCGTCCGTGTCGCCCTGATGCAGCAGCATCGTGCCTTCCATTTCACGCCGACTCCATTCAGCCCACAACACATGGAACTGGGTTTCCCGGTCCATTTCTTCGAAACCCACGGGTAGAGGGGTCATATTTCCCAAAGGCCACAGCAGTTTGAAGCGGCCGTCGCTGGGATGGTAATGCGCGCGGATATCCAGAGGTGGAGAGGGTCCCTGATATGCACCCAATTCCTGCAGTCTGGCCAGTATGGACTCCATTTCCCCGGGGGAAAGCTGAGCGAGCTGCTGCAGAAAGTCTTGTGTGTCCGCTGACAGTGTGCCGCTGGCCATGAGGGCTTCGATGGCCTGCATCACAGCCTGCCCCTTGTCTGGCGTGCTGGTGGGTTCAGCGTTGGAATGGGTCGTCTCAATGCCTCTGTATGTAGCGGCAGACGGCATATCCTCGCCCTGGGCTTCATCGCGGATACGTTGTGCCAGTATGGCGATGGCCTGAAGACTGCGGGCACGCGATTCCGCCTCCTGCATGGCCTGGTTCGCCCCTTCACCACCCTGGACGCTAGCCAGCATGCGCGCCATACGATCCTCGAAGCTGTTGCCCCACTCGTTCTGCCGGTTCTGCTCCGCCTGCTGATACGCGTTTTGGGCCTGGGTATAGAGGGTGTTCAGTACCTCGCCGAAGTGAGTGAATTCCTGCGTGCTCATGCTCTGTACCGCATCACGTAGACGTTTCAAGGCCTGTTCGTCACCAAGTTGGAACAATTCGTTGACCAGGGCTACGTGGCGCAGCCACAAACTGCCCCGGTCCAGGGCCTCACCCGCCATCTGTTTGATCATTTTCCACATGGCTGCCTCCTTCCGCTCGCGTTTGCCGCCTATGCCCCGCGTCGTTTGGCAGGCTCGCACCCTGCTCTTGTAAGGCGGGCGCCCGGTTCGAGCTTCCCGCCAAGGAAACGCTGAACAGCTGAACAAACCCATTGCCGTCATTGTGAGCGCAGCGCGGCAATCTATAATCCATGCGAAATCAATAACTTCTGGTTCGCTACGTCGCTTCGCTGCGCACGGTGACGGATTTGATCAGCGTTTCCCTGGCGTTTCCCTAAATGTGGAATGCTCCCGGACTCCCTGGGAGTATAGGCAATGCCCGGCGGTATCCCACTCGGTGGTGGTGTGTGGGACCTTGTGCAAACGCCCCGGGTGCTCACAAGGGGGCAGGAGACGGAAATCGCCGCATGGGTTGACGCCATCGCTCCCGGGTTTCAGTCTTGGTCTTCTTCTTCTATTGTTACCGCCATGCGCCGCCCCATCCGCCTGAAGATCTTCAGCATCACCCTGGTCCTCCTGATCCTCATGGTGGTGGTGACCTGGCTGTCGGTGCTCAACTCCCGCCAGCTCAGCAACCAGGTGCGGGCCCTGGCGGATGTCTATCTACCCCTGCAGAACCAGGTGGCCAGCGTGGAGATCCTCATCCGCCAGCAGATGGTGCACATGGAGCGGGTGTTGCTGGGCATGGAGGCGGCCCACCCGGACGCGGATTTTCTCGCCAGGGAGTCCGCGGGCTTCGATGCCCGGGGCATCAACGCCGACCAGATCGTGGATTCCTCCCTGCACATGCTGGGGGAGGCGGAACAGGACCCGCAAATCCAGCTGGATGAGGTGACCCTGGCGGTGCTGAAGCAGCAGTTGCCCAACCTGCAGACCGCACGCCAGGACTTCCACCGCACTTTCCGCCTGTTCCAGATCGAGGCGGAGGAGGGCACCCACCGCTCCGCGGAACTGGTGCGCGGCAATCTGCTGCGGGAAAAGGACCGCCTGGATGAGGAGATCGGCAAGGCCATAGACCTGCTCAACAAGCTCACGGCGGACACCGCCGCCCGGGCCAAGGCGGAAGAGGCCCGGGCCGTACGCCTGAACTGGGGCATCACCGGCATCGCCACCGTCCTGGGGCTCATCTTCGCCTGGCTGGTGACCCGCTCCCTGGTGGAGCCCATCCGCCGCCTGCTCAAGGGCACCCAGTCCGTGGAACACGGCGACCTGGAGGTGGAGATCCTGGTGCAGACCCGGGACGAGCTGGCCACCCTGGCGGATTCCTTCAACCACATGGTGGTGGGTCTGCGGGAAAAGGAGCGCATCAAGGCCACCTTCGGTCAGTACGTGGACCCCCGCATCGTGCGTGGCCTGCTGGAAAACCGTCTGTCAGCGGACGGCGGGGAGCGCCAGGTCATGAGCGTGTTCTTCTCCGACTTGGCGGGCTTCACCCGCATGTGTGAAGGCCTCACGCCGGACGCCACGGTGCGTTTCCTGAACGCCTATTTCGCCCTCATGGCCCAGGTCATACGGGATCGGCAGGGCATCATCGACAAGTACATCGGTGATTCCGTCATGGCCTTCTGGGGGCAGCCCTTCACCGAGGGTGAGCTGCATGCCACCCTGTGCTGCGAGGCGGCCCTGGACCAGCGCGCCAAGCTGGATGCCTTCCGCGCCGATCTGTCCAACCTCCTGGGTTTCCGCACCGGCCTGCCCCGGGTGGAGGTGCGCATGGGCATTGCCACCGGCGAGGTACTGGTGGGCAACATCGGTTCCGAGACCGCCCGGGGCTATACCGTCATCGGCGATACCGTGAACCTGGCTTCGCGCCTGGAACAGGCCAACAAGTTCTATGGCACCCGCATCCTGGTGAGTGCCCAGACCCGCCGCCTGGCCGGCGAAGCCTTCGACTTCCGGGAGATCGACAGCCTCCAGGTCATGGGCCGCAGCGAGCCGGAGCGGATCTACGAACTGCTGGGGCGCCGGGGGCAGAGTGACATGACCGGCGTGCAGCATTTCGAAACGGCCCTGGCGGCCTATCGTGCCCAGGATTGGGATGCAGCGAAGGCCGCCTTGCGGGCCTGTCTGGAACAAAACCCACAGGATCAGCCCAGTCAGGTCTTTCTGCAGCGCATTGCCAGCTTCCGGCAAACACCGCCGCCCGCTGACTGGGATGGGGTGTGGGTGGCCACGGGCAAGTAGTCTGCCCTGGACAAATTCGATCTTGTGGGTACGTCACTACCGTTATGTCAGCCGGCTTCGCAAAGACTCAGTGGGTAAAGTCCGTTTCCGCGTGGCAGGTGCAGTTGGGGCTGATGGTGCCGTCGCAGCATACGATCTTGCCGGCGCGGCAGCCGCACACGCCTTTGTGGCCCTTGCAGCAGTCGGCCTGACTGACCTGGGTGAGCAGGAGGTTCTCAGCGGGCAGGGGGCAGGCCTCCAGGGTGGTCTGGTTCGTGCTCTGCACCGTGTCCTGGATCGCTGGGGTAGGGGCAGGGCTGTCTGCCAGCACGGGCAGGGCCAGGGCCAGCAGGGCGGCGGCAAGGTATTGCATCAGGGTTTTCATGGTTTCGGCTCCGGTGGGTCTTTTCCAATATACGTGACTTCTGGCTGTGGCATCAGGCAGTGCCGGCTTGCAGGGCTTCCAGCGCTTCCTGTTGCACCATCCATTCCTCTTCCAGTTGCGCCAGCTCCCTGGCGAGCCGGGCCTGCTCATATAAGAACGCTTTCAGGCGTTCCTTGTTGACTCCGGCGTAGATATCCGGGGCCGCCAGTTCGGCGTCCAGCTCGCTGCGGCGGGCGTTGAGCCTGTGCATATGTTCTTCCAGGCGGCGGATACGGGACTCGATGGGCTTGCGCTGTTCCGCCAGATGTTGTCTGGCTGCGGCTTCCTGGCGCTTCTGCTCCCGGCGATCCAGGGTTTCAGCCCCCGTCTGGGCTTGGGTGGTTTTTTGCGCGGGCGGTTCCTCGGGTTTGTTCAGCCGGGTCTTGAACAGCCAGTCCCGGTAATCCTCCAGATCGCCGTCGAAGGGGCGCAGTGCGCCATCGGTGACGATGAGGAATTCCTCCGTGCTGGCGCGCAGCAGGTGACGGTCGTGGGACACCAGCACCAGGGTGCCCTCGAATTGGGCCAGGGCCACGGTGAGGGCCTCCCGGGTCTCCAGGTCCAAGTGGTTGGTGGGCTCGTCCAGGAGCAGCAGATTGGGCCGCTGCCAGACGATGAGGGCCAGGGCCAGGCGGGCCTTCTCGCCGCCGGAGAAGGGGGCAATGCTGTGGGTGGCCATGTCGCCGGCAAAGTTGAAGCCCCCCAGGAAGTTGCGCAGATCCTGTTCCCGGGCACCGGGGTCCAGTTTTTGCAGATGCCACAGGGGGGACTGGTCATGGCGCAGACGATCCAGCTGGTGCTGGGCGAAATAGCCCATGACCAGACCCTTGCCCAGGGTGAGGCTGCCGGCAAGGGGGGGCAGCTCCCCCACCAGGGTCTTGATGAAGGTGGATTTGCCGGCGCCGTTGACCCCCAGCAGGCCGATGCGCTGTCCGGCCTGGAGGGTGAGGTTCAAGCCGTTCAGC
>CAZVNY010000092.1:0-6662 GCA_964628785.1 uncultured Thiobacillus sp. | reverse complement strand
CAGTCGTTACTGCAGAAAAGTTGCGGTGGGCACGGGAGCACATCGCCAATGGACTGAATGTGCGCGAGGCGGCGGCCCGTCTCAAAATCGGTAAGACCGCGCTCTACGCTGCCTTGGCCAATGCCAACAGCGAAAGAAGCTCTCATTGAGCATGCAGATGCCTTCCTTGATCTGCTGGGAGAGCGAGACCCGGTACTACGCTATCCGGCTGCAGATGGATCTGTTCGTCAGAAAGGAATGTCGTCATCCGCCATGCCGCCGAAGGCATCGCTGCCCCCTCCCGTGGTCGGCTTGGGGCCACCCCGGGGCATGCTCTCCCCGGGCTCGTCGAAGTCGGTGACGCTGCCGCCGCCTCGGCCTCCCAGCATCTGCATACGGTCGCCGCGGATTTCCGTGGTGTAACGGTCGTTGCCGTCCTTGTCCTGCCACTTGCGGGTACGCAGGCTGCCTTCCACGTAGATCTGGCTGCCCTTTTTCAGGTATTGGCCGCAGACCTCGGCAATCTTGCCGAAGAAGGCCACGCTGTGCCATTCCGTGGTTTCCTGCTTGTTGCCGTCACGATCCTTCCACGTCTCGGTTGTGGCAATACGCAGATTGGCCACGGCATCGCCGCTGGGCAGATAGCGCATTTCGGGATCGCGTCCCAGGTTGCCGACGAGTATGACCTTGTTCACGGATGCCATGGCGTTTTTCCTCCTGGGATGGTGTTGCTGGACTGTGGGTGGGCAAGAATACCTGAAATAGCCGTATCGCCTGGGTGGATCGCCAGGACGAAGAGATCCGGGAAACCCGCGTGACGCATCAGGCCGCGAGACCGTCCCGGTGCAACAGAAGCTGGCGCACACCCGCCTCGTCCCAGCCGGTCTGGTTGACCTTGAGCAGGACCGAGCCTTCTGCCGCCAGCACGGTGACCGCCTCCACGCCGGCAAACACCACCAGCTTGCTGGACAGGGCCTGAGCCTCCGCTGGGGTCATGCTGCCCACATGGAACATCTGGGTCTTCACCCGGGGAGGTGGGGCCATGCTCAGGGCCCAGACCAGCCAGATGGCCATGAGCAGGGCACAGAACACGAATACGGCGAAGAAACCCTGATGCTGGGCAAGCCAGCCCCCGGCGAAGCCACCGAAGAACAGGCCCAGGGCCTGGGAGGTGTTGTACACCCCCATGGCGGTGCCCTTGGCCTCCGGCGGTGCGATCTTGGAGATGAGGGAGGGCAGGGTGGCCTCCAGGATGTTGAAGGCCAGGAAGTAGGCGAACAGGGCCGCCACCAGACCCCAGAACAGGGTCATGGACAGGGCCAGGCCGATCTGGGCTGCGGCCATGAGGCCCACGGCGAAGAGCAGCACCGGCTTCAGCAGGCCGCGCTTTTCGCCGACGATGATGGCCGGCACCATGAGGATGAGGCTGCCCAGCAGGACGGGCAGATACACCAGCCAGTGGTGTTCCACGTCCAGGTTGCCGGCCTGCACCAGAGCGAAGGGCACCACGGTGAACATGGCCATCTGGGCGGCGTGCAGGGCAAAGATGCCCCAGTTCAGGCGCAGCAGCTCGGCATTGCGCAGCACATCTGCCAGACGCGCCGGATTGGCCTGGGCGTCGGAGTGGAAGGCGCTGTGCCCCGGGTTGGGGGTGACGTACTTCAGCACCAGGATGGCTGCCAGGGACAGGATGCCGGTGAGGGCGAACATGCCGGGCACGCCGATCCAGCGGTAGATGGCCGGGCCGGCGGCCAGGGAAAAGGCGAAGGACAGGCCGATGGTGCTGCCGATCATGGCCATGGCCTGGGTACGCTTTTCCTCCCGGGTCAGGTCCGCCAGCAGGGCGGTGACCGCCGCCGAGACGGCGCCGGCACCCTGGATGGCCCGGCCCAGGATCACCCCCGCCAGGCTGTCGGCATAGGCGGCCATGAAGCTGCCCAGGGCGAAGAGCAGCAGGCCGGCGATGATCACCGGTTTGCGTCCCAGCCGGTCCGAGGCCATGCCGAAGGGGATCATGAGCACCGCCTGGGTGAGGCCATACATGCCCAGGGCCAGGCCCACCAGGGTGTGGTCTTCGCCCCCGGGCAGGGTCTTGGCGTAGAGTGCGAACACCGGCAGGATGAGGAACATGCCCAGCATGCGCAGGCCAAAGATGCCTGCCAGGGACACGGCGGCACGGCGTTCGGAGGGCAACAGGGCGGTGGATTCGGGAGAGGACGCGGAAGACACGGGGAATGGGTTTTGGGTGACTGGCTAAAGACCCGTAATATTAGCCGTTTCCGCCGTGTCACCCAGTCACCACTACTCACCACCGTTCACCACCATGATCCGCGTTCGCGGCGCCCGCACCCACAACCTGAAGAACGTCAATGTGGACCTGCCCCACCACCAGCTGGTGGTGATCACCGGCCTGTCCGGCTCCGGCAAGTCCTCTCTGGCCTTCGACACCCTCTATGCCGAGGGCCAGCGCCGCTATGTGGAATCCCTGTCGGCCTATGCGCGCCAGTTCCTGCAGCTCATGGAAAAGCCGGACGTGGACCTCATCGAGGGCCTGTCCCCGGCCATCTCCATCGAGCAGAAGGCCACCAGCCACAACCCCCGTTCCACCGTGGGCACGGTGACGGAGATCCACGACTACCTGCGCCTGCTCTTTGCCCGGGCCGGCACCCCCCTGTGTCCCGCGCACGGTATCGAGCTCACGGCCCAGACCGTGTCCCAGATGGTGGACGCGGTGCTGCAACTGCCCCCGGACACCCGTCTCATGGTGCTGGCCCCCCTGGTGGTGGGACGCAAGGGCGAGCAACTGGGCCTCATCGACGAGCTGCGCGCCCAGGGCTTCGTACGCCTGCGGGTGGATGGCCAGGTGCACGACATCGATGCCGTGCCGCCCATGGAGAAGAACAAGAAGCACACCGTCGAGGTGGTGGTGGACCGCCTGAAGGTGCGCCCGGAGATGCAGCAGCGCCTGGCGGAATCCTTCGAGACCGCCCTGCGCCATGCCGACGGCAAGGCCCTGGCCGTGGAAATGGATAGCGGCCGGGAGATGCTGTTCTCCGCCAAGTTCGCCTGCCCGGTGTGCGACTACGCCCTGCAGGAGCTGGAGCCCCGCCTGTTCTCCTTCAACAACCCCATGGGGGCCTGCCCCAAGTGCGACGGCCTGGGCCAGATCACCTTCTTCGACCCGGAGCGGGTGGTGGCCTTCCCCCACCTCTCCCTGGCCTCCGGCGCCATCAAGGGCTGGGACCGGCGCAATGCCTTCTTCTACCGCATGCTGGAGTCCCTGGCCCTGCACTATGGCTTCGACATCGACACGCCCTGGGACGAGCTGCCCCCCGGTATACGCCACGTCATCCTGCACGGTAGCGGGCGGGAGGAGATCGCCTTCCAGTACCTGGGGGAGGGGGGGCGCAAGACTATGCGTAAACACCGTTTCGATGGCGTCATCCCCAGTTTGGAGCGGCGTTATAAGGAGAGCGAGTCCCAACTCCTGCGGGAGGAGCTGGCCAAGCTCATCGCCACCCGGGCCTGCCCCGAATGCGAAGGCTCCCGCCTGCGCCTGGAGGCCCGCCACGTCACCATCGGCGGCGCCACCCTGCACCAGCTCTCCCACCTGCCCATCCGTCAGAGCCTGGCCTTCTTCCAGGAATTGCAGCTCACTGGGCAGCGGGCCCAGGTGGCGGAGAAGATCACCAAGGAGATCACCTCCCGCCTGAGCTTCCTCAACAACGTGGGCCTGGACTACCTCTCCCTGGAGCGTTCCGCCGACACCCTGTCCGGCGGCGAGGCCCAGCGCATCCGCCTGGCCAGCCAGATCGGCTCCGGCCTCACCGGCGTCATGTACGTGCTGGACGAGCCCTCCATCGGCCTGCACCAGCGGGACAACGACCGCCTGCTGGGCACCCTGCGCCATCTGCGGGACCTGGGCAACACGGTCATCGTGGTGGAGCACGACGAGGACGCCATCCGCCATGCCGACCACATCATCGACATGGGGCCCGGTGCCGGCGAACACGGCGGCCAGGTGGTGGCCCAGGGCAGCCTGCAGGACATCCTGGCCCACGAGGAATCCCTCACCGGCCAGTATCTGGCCGGCAAGCGCAGCATCCCGGTGCCCGGGGAGCGGCGCAGCGCCCGGGAAGGCCGCGTGCTGAAGCTCGTGCATGCCACGGGCAACAACCTGAAGAACGTCACCCTGGAACTGCCTACGGGCATCTTCGTGTGTGTCACCGGCGTGTCCGGCTCGGGCAAGTCCACCCTCATCAACGACACCCTCTACGCCGTCACCGCCAACATGCTCAACGGCGCGGCCCACGAACCGGCCCCCTTCGAGAGCATCGAAGGCACGGAGTATTTCGACAAGGTCATCAACGTGGACCAGAGCCCCATCGGGCGTACGCCGCGCTCCAATCCCGCCACCTATACCGGCCTGTTCACCCCCATCCGGGAGTTGTTCGCCGGCACCCCCACGGCCCGGGAGCGGGGCTACGAGGTGGGCCGCTTCTCCTTCAACGTCAAGGGTGGGCGCTGCGAGGCCTGCCAGGGGGACGGCATGATCAAGGTGGAGATGCACTTCCTGCCGGACATCTACGTACCCTGCGACGTCTGCCACGGCCAGCGCTACAACCGGGAAACCCTGGAGGTGCAGTACAAGGGCAGGAACATCCACGACATCCTGCAGATGACGGTGGAAGAGGCCCTGGAGTTCTTCAGCCCGGTGCCCGTGGTGCGGCGCAAGTTGCAGACCCTGATGGACGTGGGCCTGTCCTACATCCGCCTGGGCCAGCCCGCCACCACCTTGTCCGGGGGCGAGGCCCAGCGGGTGAAGCTGGCCCTGGAACTGTCCAAGCGGGACACGGGCCGCACCCTGTACATCCTGGATGAGCCCACCACCGGCCTGCATTTTGCCGACATCGACATGCTCCTGACCGTCTTGCATCGCCTGGTGGGCCACGGCAACACTGTGGTGGTCATCGAGCACAACCTGGACGTGGTGAAGACCGCCGACTGGATCATCGATCTGGGCCCGGAAGGGGGCGAGGGTGGCGGCCGCATCATCGCCCAGGGCACGCCGGAGCAGGTGGCCGCCAACCCGGAGAGCCACACCGGCCGCTACCTGCAACCCGTGTTGCAGCGGAGTGCGGCATGACCCCGCAAAGCCTGGTGGCCGAGGTCCGTCGCCTGTTCAGCCTGCCGGACGTGGCCCTGCGCCTGAACGAACTGGTGTGCGACCCGGACAGCAGCAATCAGCAGATCGTGGAGGTGCTGCAGCTGGATACGGGCCTGGCCGCCACGGTACTGCGCATGGCCAACAGCGCCTGGTATGGCCTCAGCAGCCAGGTGGACAGCCTGGCCCGGGCCGTGGCCCTGATCGGGCACAGCGCCCTGCGGGATCTGGTGCTGGCCGTGGCCTTCATCCAGCGCTTCCGGGACATCCCCGGCGAGCTGGTCAACATGAAGACCTTCTGGGACAACAGCGTGGCCTGCGGCGTGGCGGCCCGCAACCTGGCCCGCCAGTGCCGGCTGCGGGACAGCGAGCAGATGTTCCTGGCGGGCCTGCTGCACAAGATCGGCCGCCTGGTGTTTTTTGCCGCCCGCGCCCAGGACTACCGCCTGGTGCTGTCCCGGGCTGAGGACCAGAGCGAACTGGCCCTGGTGGCCGCGGAACGCCAGCTGTTCGGCTTCTGCCACGCGGACCTGGGTGGCGAGCTGCTGCAGCTCTGGCAGCTGCCCACCCTCCTGTGCAGCGTGGTGGCCCACCAGTACAGCAGCGGGCAAATCAGCGACTACCCCCGGGAGCGGGCCATCCTGCAGGTGGCCGGCGACATGGCGAATTACCTCTCCCCGGACATCCGCCTGGAACCCGCCGAACTGGATTACGCCCCCCAATTCGACGACGTGGTGTGGGCGGATCTGGGCCTGCAGGCGGAAGACCTCACCCAGGTACTGGACGTCTCCCTGCTGCAGACCTACGAACTCATCGAGATCATCAATCCGGCCTGAACGCCCTGGTGTTGGCTCCCGGGCGATTCCATGGTTTTGCTGTGAATGACTCAGGGTGCTCAGGGTGCCATCATTTCATGGCCTCGATGGGCGTGATGGGTCCGCTGGCCTTCTGGTGGCCTTGATGGTGTTCACCGGGACCAATCCATTCAGTTTCAGGGAAGCTCAATACCACCGTTCGCTGACCTTTCCTTTGCCCGAAACCACCGCGGATACCCGTATCCCGATCGACTGGGCATTGAAGGTTTCACAGTGGATTTATCGGCCGGCTTTTGCCTGGGGAAACGTCGATTAAATCCCTTGCTGTCATTGCGAGCGCAGCGCGGCAATGCAGAACCCTTGCAAAATCGACAGCTTCTGTATCGCCACGTCGCTTCGCTCCTCGCGATGACGGATTTGATCAGCGTTTCCCAAGTAGAAGGCCGATGTGATGCTGAGCGAATTGCACCCGAGGCTGCTGGCGCCGTGGCACTCTGAAATCGGCAGCGGAAGGACTGGAAAAAACATGGCAAATGAAGCGCCAGTGCCTGTCACCGGGGGACACCCCGAACTGGGCGAGGCTGCCGGCGGTGAGTGGCGGGAGCACGAGATGGGTCTCCCCGGCCAGCACATAAATTCGCGTTATAGTCGATTTTCTCGGCGTAAACAGGCAATCCACGCCGCGTCCCTCCGACTGCATCGAC
>CAZVNY010000091.1:0-6769 GCA_964628785.1 uncultured Thiobacillus sp. | reverse complement strand
GTCCGAGGCCGTCATGTCCTCGTTGCAGGCCACGGTGATGAGGGGCTTGCCCAGTTTCCAGGCCATGTACTCCACGAAGCGGGATTTGCCACAGCCCGTAGGCCCTTTCACCATCACCGGCAGGCGATTGCGATAAGCCGCTTCGTACAGCCGGATCTCGTTGCCCTGGGGCTGGTAGTAGGGTTCCCGACGCACCCGATATTGGATCTTTGCCTGCTCGGTAACCGGGGAATCATTCATTTCGCGTCTCCAATCAGCGCATCGTGCCCACCGGGGTGGACAAGATGACCTGGTGCTGTGGAACAAAAACGCCCCCGAGGGGGCGTTTTCATCGTCATGCCTCCGATAAGGCTTACTTGTGCACGCCCAGCTTCTCGCGCCAGCCGGGGAACAGCTTGTCGGCATCGTTGGGGAAGGACTCGAAGGCGCGGGCGAATTCCTTGTGCTCCTTGGCCCACTCGATGGGATCGGCCTTGGCCTTCCAGCACTCGTAGGCCTGACGCAGGGAGGTGGCACCGGCGGCCGGCGAGTCGATATGGCCGTAGGCGCCGCCCCCGGCAGTGTTGATGACGTTGCCGTGGCCCAGGTTTTCGAAGAAGCCGGGCAGGCGCAGGGCGTTCATGCCACCGGAGATGATGGGGGTTGTGGGCTTCATGCTGTACCACTTCTGAAAGTAGGCCGGACCCTGGCACTCATCCCGCTCGATCATGTAGGCGATGACCTTGTCGCTGCCCTCGCCTTCCATCTTGCCGTAGCCCATGGTGCCCACGTGGATGCCGGAAGCCCCCTGCAGACGGGACATCTTGGCCAGCACGAAGGCGGTGTAGCCCCGCTTGGCACTGGGCGAGGTGATGGCGCCATGGCCGGCACGATGGTAGTGCAGATACTGGTCGGGATACTGACGCCGGGCGGTGGTCACCATGCCGGGGCCGCCCACATAGCCATCCACCAGGAAGGCCAGCTTGTCGGCGTCGGGGCCGAACACCTCCAGGGCGTAGTCGGCCCGGGCCATCATTTCGTAGTGGTCGTCGGCGGTGATGTTCATGGAGAACAGCTTGGCCTGGCCGGTCTCGTCCTGGGCCCGCTTCAGGGAGTCGTAGACCAGGGGGATGACCTTCTTCACCGGGGCGAACACCTGGTTGCCCTGGGGCTCGTCGTTCTTGATGAAGTCACCTCCCAGCCAGAACTGGTAGGCGGCCTGGGCAAAGGGCTCGGGGCGCAGGCCCAGCTTGGGCTTGATGATGGTGCCGGCAATGTAGCCGCCATCCACCATGGGGCGGCCGAGGATACGCCAGAGCTTGGAAATGTCGGTGGCCGGGCCGTCGAACATCTGGATGGCCCGCTCGGGCACGTAGAAGTCGTACATCTTGGCGTGCTCGATATCACCCATGCCCTGGTTGTTGCCGATGGTCAGGGTGAGGAAGGAGACCATCATGAAACGCCCGTCGGTGACGTTGCGATCGAACAGCTCCAGAGGATAGGCGATGCGCATTTCCTCGGTGGCCTCGTCGATGTGATACACCAAGGCGTCCACCCCCTTGGTGAAGTCGTCGGTGGTGGACACTTCCACGTTGGTGCCGGTGGAGGACTCGGCGGCAAAGTGGGCAGCGGCCTCCAGGTAGCCATGGCCCGCCTTGGGTTTCATCTTGTAGGCACAGAGGATGTGCCTGCCCCCGGCGATCAGGTCCTCTTCCTTCAGGGAAAGGTCGGCATAACGTGCGGATTGATCCATGACTCATCTCCTAAAAAGCGGGGCAGTCCCCATACGCATGGCATGCAATATAAGCAGTTACCAGCATAAATAATATTCAGATGTGTTTATCTCACCCATAATGAAAAGCTTATGCTTATCCATTTCTGGGAATCCCCCTGCACTGGGCCTGGCCTGGCCGCCACGGTCTGGGTGGGGTCTCTGACAGGAAGCCCATGATCCATCCCACCCTGCGCCAACTTCAGGTCTTCGAGGCCGTGGCCCGGCACCGCTCCTTTTCCCGTGCGGCGGAAGAGCTGCACCTGTCCCAGCCCGGGGTGTCCATGCAGGTCAAACAGCTGGATGAAATGGTGGGGCTGCCCCTGGTGGAGCAGGTGGGCAAAAAGATCTACCTCACCGAGGCCGGAGAAATGGTCTACCAGTGTGCCCGCAACGTGGCCCAGCACATCACCGATCTGGATGACACCCTGGCCCGGCTCAAGGGTCTGGACGAGGGGGAGTTGAAGATCTCCGCCGTGAGTACCACCAAGTACTTCGTCCCCCGCCTGCTGGCCACCTTCTCCCGGCGCCATCCCCAGCTGCAGGTGCGTCTGGACGTGGGCAACCGGGAAAAACTCCTCAATGCCCTGATACACAACGACGTGGATCTGGTGATCATGGGCCAGCCTCCAGCGAACCTGGGCCTGGCGGCCCATGCCTTCATGGCCAATCCCCTGGTGATCATCGCGCCACCCCATCACCCCTTGGCCAGGGCAAAAGACATCCCGGCCACCCGCCTGGAGAGCGAGACCTTCATCATGCGCGAACCGGGTTCCGGCACCCGGGCCACGGCGGAGCGCTTCTTCATGGAACACCATGCCAGCCTCACCGCGGGCATGGAGATGAACAGCAACGTGGCCATCCAGCGGGCCGTGGAGGCCGGCCTGGGGCTGGGCCTGGTGTCACGCCACACCCTGGACATGGAGCTCAAGCTGGGGCGCCTGGCCATCCTGGACGTGGAGGACACCCCCATCCTGCGGCACTGGTACATCGTGCACCGGGCCGGCAAACGTTTTTCCACTGCCGCCCAAAGTTTCATCGACTTCATGCACAGCGACGCGGACCGGATCCTGGCCCAGGCAGTTTGAGATAATCCCGGCGCCTTCCTTTGCCGCCAAACCCATGAGCCCACAAGACCTGTCCCATGCCATCGAGGCCGTCGAACTCTGTCTGGACTTCAGCCGGCCCGCAGACGGACAGCTCTCCACCTTCTTCCGCCATCATCCCAAGCTGGGCGGACGCCAGCGGGCCTTCGTCGCCGAGACGGCCTATGGCGTGCTGCGCCGTCTGCGCAGCCTGGAACACCTGGCTACTCTGGGCGGCGCCCGCAAGCCCACGCCCCGGCGCTTGGTTCTGGCCTGGCTGGCCCGGTTCGGTGGTTACACCATGCGTCAGCTGGAACCCCTGGTGGGCAAGGGCGACCTGGTCTGGCTCATGGACGTCAAGGCGGCGGATCTGGACGCTCTTGCCGAGGCCCAGAGGCTGGACCTGCCGGACTGGCTGCATGCACGTCTGGTCGAGCAATACGGCAGTGCCCTGCCCCGGCTCATGGACGCCCTGAATGTCTCCGCGCCCCTGGATCTGCGCATCAACCCCCTGCGTACCAGTCGGGAAGAGGCCCTGGCCGCCCTGCACAGGGATGGACTGGAGGCCGAACTCACCCCCTGGTCCCCTCTGGGCCTGCGTCTGCAAGGTAAGCCCGCGCTACAAAAACACCCCCTCTACCTGGACGGCAGCCTGGAGGTCCAGGACGAGGGCAGCCAGCTCCTGGGCCAGCTCCTGGCCCCCCGCCGGGGCGAAATGGTGTGCGACTTCTGTGCCGGGGCCGGGGGCAAGAGCCTGTTGCTGGGGGCCCTGATGCGCAACACGGGTCGTCTCTATGCCTTCGATGTGTCGGAGAGACGCCTGGCCCGCTTCAGGCCCCGGCTGGCCCGCTCCGGCCTGTCCAACGTACAGGCCCAGGTCATCGCCCACGAACGGGATACCCGGGTGAAGCGCCTGGCAGGCAAGTTCGACCGGGTACTGGTGGATGCACCCTGCTCCGGCCTGGGCACCCTGCGCCGCAATCCGGACCTGAAGTGGCGCCAGAGCCCGGAATCCGTGGCCGAATTGGCCCAGAAGCAGTCAGCCATCCTGGCAGCCGCAAGCCGTCTGGTGAAGGCCGGTGGCCGCCTGGTCTATGCCACCTGCAGCCTGCTCACAAACGAAAATGAAGATGTGCTGGCCGATTTTCTGCGCACCCATGGGGAATTCCAGCTGTTGCCTGCGGGAGAGGTGCTGGCAAAGCAGGGCATAGCCCTGGAGATGGGGGATGTCTTGCACCTGGACCCGGCGCAACACGCTACGGACGGCTTCTTTGCCGCGGTCATGGAACGCCGGCCGGCATGAGGGCCTGGTGCTGCCTCCTGATCCTGGCCGGCCTGGCCGCGCCGCTGGCCGCCGAACCCCTGAGCCTCTCCGCCCGGGGCGAAATCCAGCTGGCCTTCACCCCCGGAGACGATGCGGCCGGCCTGGTGGTGACCGTCATCCAGCAGGCCAGACGGCAGATCCTGGTACAGGCCTACAGCTTCACCCACAAGGCCATTGCCGAGGCCCTGGTGGCCGCCAAAAGAAGAGGCGTGGAGGTGCTGGTCATTGCGGATCGCCAGCAGGCCGAGACCCTGCGCACCAGTCTGGTGGCCTGGTTGGTGATACAAGGGGTACCGGTATGGCTGGATGCAGAGCACGCGGCCGCCCATGACAAGGTCATGGTGCTGGATGCCGGTACCCCCCAGGCCACCCTGATCACCGGCAGCTTCAACTTCACCCATGCCGCCCAGCACCGCAACGCGGAGAACCTCATGCTCCTGCGGGGCAATCCTCCCCTGGCCGAGGCCTATGCCGCCAACTGGCGGCGTCACCGCATCCACAGCCTGCCGCTGCGGCCCTGAACTTTTCCAGCTTTATTCGGTTTGCCTGTCCAGCTGTTGCTGCAGGGTGTCCAGGCTGCAATCGATGTCCCGCACGGCGGGATGCTGGGCCGTGTATTTCAGCAACAGACGCGTGCGCTCGGCCTGCAGTTGGCACATGTGCGCACGGATTTCGACAGGCGAAATAAAAAAACCCCGCCAGGCGGGGTTTTTTGCATAAACAGCACGGGAAAGCTCACTTGAGCTTGATCTCCTTGTATTCCACATGTTTGCGGGCCTTGGGGTCGTACTTCATGATGCTCATCTTCTCGGGCATGGTCTTCTTGTTCTTGGTGGTGGTGTAGAAATGCCCAGTACCGGCGGTGGATTCCAGCTTGATCTTGTCGCGAACGCCTTTTGCCATGATGAAACTCCTTAGATTTCGCCGCTGGCACGCATATCGGCCAGGACCACGTCGATGCCCTTCTTGTCGATGAGGCGCAGACCGGCGTTGCTCACCCGCAGACGCACCCAGCGGTTCTCGCTCTCAACCCAGAAGCGGCGGCTCTGCAGGTTGGGCAGGAAACGGCGCTTGGTCTTGTTGTTGGCGTGGGAGACCTTGTTTCCCACCATCGGCTTCTTGCCGGTTACTTGGCATACACGGGCCATGGTTTGTACCCCGGAAAATCTGTTGGCAACAAAAGGAGGCGATTTATAGCACGTATCCCGCCATCGGGTCAAAGCCAGCCCCGCTCGGCAAAGGACACCCCCTGACTGCCGGTCACGATGAAGTGATCCAGCACCTTCACATCCACCAGAGCCAGGGCCGACTTGAGCTGGTCCGTGAGCCAGCGGTCCGCCTGGGAGGGCTCCGCCACGCCGGATGGGTGGTTGTGGGCCAGGATGAGACCGGCGGCATTGTGGGCCAGTGCCCGCTTCACCACTTCCCGGGGATAGACCGAGGCCTGGGTCAGGGTGCCGCGGAACAGCTCTTCCCGGGCCAGCACCCGGTTCTGGGCATCCAGGAAGAGGGCCATGAACACCTCGTGGGGTAGGCCTCCCAGCTGCAGGCGCAAGTAGTCCCGCACCGCTACGGGGGAGCTCATGGCATCCCCATGCAGCATCTCTTCCCCCAGGGTGCGCCGTGCCATTTCCAGCACGGCCTGGAGCTGGGCGTACTTCGCCGGCCCCATGCCAGGGAAAGCGGCAAATTCGGCCTGGCCGGCATGAAACAAACGGGTCAGCCCGCCAAAATGCCGCAGCAGATCCCGGGCCAGCTCCACCGCACTCTTGCCCGCGACACCCACACGCAAAAAGATGGCCAGAAGCTCCGCCTCGGACAAGGCCGCGGCGCCTCGTTGCAACAGCTTTTCCCGGGGACGCTCCCCCTCGGGCCAATCGGTGATGGCCATACCTGCCTCCCTGTTTATTTATTGGCAGGCGACATTCTCCAACAGGGTGACCCAGTGCACCACCGGCAATCCTGTGCCCGCCGCCAGGTGCATCTGGCAGCCGATGTTGGCGGTGGCGATGACCTCGGGCCCGGCGGCCTGGATGTGGTCCAGCTTGCGCTGCCGCAGTTGTCGGGCGAGTTCGGCCTGGAGCAGGGAATAGGTACCAGCGGAACCGCAACACAGGTGGGTTTCGGCAAAGGACACCAGCTCGAACCCGGCCCGCACCAGGATGGCCTCCACTACGCCCCGGACCTGCTGGCCATGCTGCAGGCTGCAGGGTGGGTGAAAGGCCACCCGCAGGGCCTTGTCACTGCGCAGTCCGGCCAGGTCCTCCCGGGCCAGGACTTCGGCAAGATCCCGGGTCAGGGCAGACACCCTGGCCGCCTTGTCCCGGTAGGCCGGGTCATGGCGCAGGTGGTGGGCGTAGTCCTTCACCAGGCTGCCGCAGCCGCTGGCGGTCATGACGATGGCCTCGGCCCCGGCTTCCAGGTGGGGCCACCAGGCGTCGATGTTGCGGCGCATGGCCTTGCGGGCCGCCTCCGGCGCGGCCAGATGCAGGTCGATGGCCCCGCAACAGCCAGCCTCCGGTGCGGCGATGAGACGGATACCCAGGCGGTCCAGCAGGCGGGCGGTGGCGGCGTTGGTCTGCGGGGCCAGGGCGGGCTGCACACAGCCCT
>CAZVNY010000090.1:0-6964 GCA_964628785.1 uncultured Thiobacillus sp. | reverse complement strand
GCCGGCATCCAGACCCGGTGCTTGTCCCGATGAGAGTTGGAGTCAGCTCGAGGCCTTGACGGGCAACGACAGGCCCCCCTCGTGTCCGTGATGTCAGCGTCAGCAGTCTCCGGCGGAGAGCTTGCTGCGGCAGGCATCGCCAGCCACCCCTGCAGTCAGCGCGCTTCTCCACCACAAGACGTGCAGAAGCGGCCGTGGAGCAGGGTGGTCTGCTGGCAGTGGGGGCAGCTGCGATATTGGCCGACCCCGCAGCTTGGGCAGTAGCGGCTATCCCTGGGCAGGTGCAGGCCGCAGGCGTGGCATTCCCCCTTGGCGATGCGGCGTTGCATGAGCCGCTCCCGGGAAAACAGCTTTTTCTGGAAGAGGTAGATCAGGGCCAGGGCCAGGACGACGCCGAGAGCGATCATCAGGTAGTGCCAGAGGGCCACCAGCTTCAGGGATTCCAGGAGTTCGATGAGGTGGCGGATGAGCTTGTGGGGCAGGATGTCGTAGACCAGGCGCAGGAGCTCGAAGAGGACCGGGACCATGGTCACCGCCAGCAGATGGGCGGATACCAGGCTCTGGTAGGGACGGTTACTGGCCAGGCTGCGGCTGTTCCAGAAATAGAAGACCGCCAGCAGGGGCAGCAGGAACAACATCTCCATGCCCAGGCGCTTCGCCGGCTGCCAGAAGTACAGCTGTTGCCGGGCCTGGATCAGCTGCGTGCGTTCCGTGCTACCCAGGGCCTGCAATTGCCGGGAGAAGCGCTGGATGTCAGGGGCCTCCTCCAGATCCTGACGCAGGCTGGCCATACGGACGGCAATCTCTTCCATGCGTCCGGTGAGCTGGGCCGTCTCCTGGCGCATGGCCTCTACCGAACCTGCTGCGGCAGGCTCCCGGGCGATCTTTTCCAGTAGACGGGTGTCGTAGGCCCCCTTCATCTGCTCGAGACGGGTACGCAGGTTGGCGGTCTCCCCGTTGAGCCGTGACAGTTCGTTGAGCTTGTCCGCCAGTCCCGGATCCCCATAAATGCGGTTGAGGCCCTGGATGAGGGGACGGCACAGGGGATGCAGCCGAGGGTGCTCTGCCAGGGGGGTGTTCGGCCCGTGACGGGGGGAATTCAGCAAGCGGGCCAGGCGCTCCAGGTGGTTGCCGGCATTCCAGGTCTGATCGATGACGATGTCCTGGCACAGGGTCGGGATGTGCTCTTGCGGGCTGACCAACTGTCGGGTTTGGGCATCCAGCCCCTGGAACAGGGAGGACAGGATGAAAAGGTCCAGGAAGATGATCACCATCAGGGCGGCCTTGCCCAGGGGTTGGCCTTCCAGGCGGGTGAGTCGCTGCCGGATCTGACGGCTCTTGCTGAAGAGGGCGCGCAGCATGGGTTGAGCTTTAGAAAGAGGTGAGTGCCGAAGTCTAGCGGCTGCGCGGGTACATCAGGGGGCAAACACGCCGACCCAGCCCCGGGTACCGTCTTGACGACTGCAAGCCCGGGTGGGCACGGCAAGGCCGGCTCTGCGCTAACCGGCTGTCGCCATTGCATGTCCTTACGCTGATACGTCGGGAATCCATTTCGCGCCGGAGATCGGGCGGGCTGTCCCCCGCTTCCACAAGTGCCATAGAGTTTTGATGTAAATCAAATAATAGAATTGGTCCAATTGTACTCGGCAGATTTGGTACTAATGTGGAGGTACACCGTCCCATCTCTGTTTGGGGAACGGTGGGCAGGATTGTCGACAACGACCCGGAGACCTCCAAATGAAACCCTCATTTCGCCTGCGACTGATGCTGATCATCGGTTTTTTCGGTGGTCTTGCCGCCAGCGTGATGTATTCCGCCAGTGCGGACGCACCCACAGACAAACCGGAGCAAAAGACTGCACAGCTCAGTGGCTTCAACCCAGCCTTTGCACCTTCCAACCTGGCTGTACTCGATGACCGCCAGCTTACGGAAGAGGACTTCGAGGAACCCCAGGCCTGTGGCAAATGCCACCAGCGCCAGATGAAGGGTTGGCAGGGTTCCATGCACTCCCTGGCCTTCAAGGACCCGGTATTTCAGGCCGAGTGGGCCCTGGCCTACAAGGCTACGGATGGCAAGGCCCTGAACGACTGCGGCGGTTGCCATACCCCCATCGGTATCGTCACCGCTACGGTCCGGTTCGATCCGAGCCTGGGCATGCATGGTGGTTTTACCGCGCCCAAACAGGCCGCTCATGGCGTGTCCTGCGATGTTTGCCATTCGGTGTCCGCTTCCACCGCCAGGAGGACCCGCATGGGCCAGCCGGGCAATGCCTCCGTCGAGCTGAATCCGGGTGAAACCAAATACGGTCCCTTCCAGGACTCCCAGTCCGGTTACCACGAAACCGAATACTCGGAATTGCATACCAATGCCGAGATCTGCGGCAGTTGCCACAACATCTTCCACGCGGAAAACCAATTCCCCATAGAGCACACCTATGACGAGTGGAAGGCCTCTCCCTATGCCCAGGCCGGCATACCCTGTCAGGATTGCCACATGGTGCCGGTGGAGGTGGCCATACAGGTGGCAGACCGCATGCTGCCCGCCAGGGATGTGCCCAACCACGGTCTGGGCGGCCTGGCGGCCAAGGGCGCGAAGAAGGAACGGGCATTGGTGCACGACCACGGCTTCGTCGGTGGCAATGCGGTGATCGCCGCGGCCCTTGGCATCCCGGGTGCCGAGGAACACAAGGCCGAGGCCATCAAGCGCCTGCAGAACGTGGCCGACATGGATATGGAGGTGCGCAAGGGCAAGGGGGGCGCACAGGAACTGCGCATCAAGGTCACCAACCTGCGCTCTGGTCACCACCTGCCCACCAGCCTCACCTTCATCCGCCGCATCTGGCTGGACGTGAGTATCATCGACGATCAGGGGCGGGTGCTTCTGCGTTCCGGCGAACTGGATAGCCACAACCGTGTGGATGAGGACACGGTGATCTTTGGCAACCATTCCGTGGACAAGGAGGGCAAACCCACGGTCAATCCCTGGGAAATCGCTCGCTTCGACGAGATCAACACCATCCCGCCCAAGGGCTACCGCTATGGTGTGTATGCCTTCCAGCTGCCGGCGGATGCCAAGGGCTTCAAGGTGATCGCCAAGCTCAACTACCAGTCCTACGATCAGAAGGTGGCGGACAAGCTTCTGGGCGACAAGGCGGTCCTGGTGCCCACCGTGGAGATGAAGGCCCTGACCCGCAGTTATGACAGCAAGCTGCAACAGGTGGCCGTTCCCGTCAGGGTGGGCCTGCGCTGAGGGTTGCGCCTGGGTGCCGCCGCGCAAGCCCGGCGGCACACGGTGGTTCCTGGGGGACAGGATTTTTTGCCGGGAAAGAAAAGCATGAAACGACTGATCGCCATTGCATGCCTGGAACTGGCCATGGCCTCTCTTGCATGGGCCTGGGAGGCCTTGCCCACCACGCCCCCCATTCCGCAGGACAACCCCATGAGCGCGGAAAAGATCGAACTGGGCAAACAGCTCTTCTTCGACCCCCGTTTCTCCGCCACCGGCACCGTATCCTGCAATTCCTGCCATAACCTGATGCTGGGTGGCGACGATGGACGCGCCACTTCCATGGGGGTGCATGGCCTGGTGGGGGCACGCAATGCCCCGACGGTGTGGAATTCCGCCTTCCACCCCACCCAGTTCTGGGATGGGCGTGCGGACAGCCTGGAAGAGCAGGCCAAGGGGCCGGTGGTGGCCTCGGAAGAGATGGGGATGGCGGACCTGGACGTGGCCATCAACCGGGTGCGCGCCATCCCGGGTTATCGGGAGGCCTTCGCCAGGGTCTTTGGCGGCTCAGAGCCCGTCACCGTGGAAAACGCCGCCCGGGCCGTGGCCGCCTTCGAAAGGACCCTGATCACGCCGGATAGTCCCTATGACCGCTGGGCAAGTGGCGACAAGGAGGCCATGACGCCCCAACAGCTCAGGGGTTTGGCGCACTTCGATCGCCTGGGTTGCGCCGGCTGCCACCAGCCCCCGAGCTTTGCCGGGCCGTTCAAGAGAAAGGGTCATTTCGCGCTCTTCCCCTTCCATGATGGGGAAGACGTGGAGCGCTACAACCTGCGCGCCGATCCGGGGCGGGAAGCCTACACCGGTCGCAAAGCGGATCGCCACAAATACAAGATTCCAACCCTGCGCAACGTGGAATTGACCGCACCGTATTTCCACAACGGCCAGGTGAAGGATCTCGATGCGGCGGTGCGCATCATGGCGGCAAGCCAGCTCAACGAAAACCTGCCGGCGGACACAGTGGCGGACATCGTGGCCTTCCTGCAGGCCCTCACCGGCCGCTTTCCGGCCATGACCCTGCCGCGTCTGCCGCCGACGCCGGGCACCACGCTGCTACCCTGACAGCCAGGGGACTATGCCAGGCAGCAGCCTGCCGCCCCGGGGCGGCCGGGGTCTAATGGGCGAACAGGGCCTGCAGGGCGGCGATCATGTAGGCCTGATCCCTGCTGCCGGCGCTCTCGCGGGCGCTGTGCATGGCCCACATGGCCGCACCCACGTCCACACCGGGTATGCCCAGCCCGGCTGCCAGGATGGGACCGAGGGTGCTGCCGCAGGCCAGGTCGGCCCGGTGGGCGTACTGCTGGTAGGGCACGCCGGCCTGTTCGCACAGGTCCATGAAGCGGGCCGCCGTGACGGCCTGGGTGGTGTAGCGCTGGCCCACGTGGGTCTTGATCACCGGGCCGCCGTTCACCATGACCTTGTGGCCGGGCTCGTAGGCCGCGGGGAAGTTGGGCTGGTAGGCGTGGGCCGCATCGGCGCTGACGAAGAAGCTGGCGGCCATGGCCCGGTGGCGGTCTTCGCCGTCCAGACCGGCCTGCAGGCAGAGACGTTGCAGGATATCTGCGGCAAAGCTGCCACCGGCCCCAGTGGCGCTGCCACTGCCCACTTCCTCGTGGTCGAACAGGGCCACCATACAGGTGGGGGCGGCGGTGGGGCTGGCGATGAGGGCCTGCAGGGCGGCGTGGCAGGAGGCCAGGTTGTCGATGCGGCCGGAGGCGATGAATTCGTCCGCCGCCCCCCAGAGGCTGGCCGGCTGCAGGTCATGGGCCGCCAGATCCCAGCTCAGGATGTCCCAGACTTCAACTTGGGCAGCAGTGGCCAGGAGCTCCCGTAACTGGGGCTCCGCCTCCCGGCCCGCCGTGGCCAGACCCAAGACCAGGGGCAATTCGCTCTGGCGGTTGAACTTCAGGCCCTGTTCGTTCACCTCCCGGTTCATGTGGATGGCCAGGTTGGGCAAGCGCAGCAGGGGCTTGTCGAAACGTACCAGATGGGCGACGGGGCCATCGCTGGTGCGTACCATGAGCCGGCCGGCCAGGCCCAGGTCACGATCGGCGAAACTGGCCAGGATGGGCCCGCCATAGACCTCCACCGCCAGGCGCCATAACCCGTCGCCATCCAGCCCCGGACGGGGCTTCAGGCGCAGCCCGGGGGAGTCGGTGTGGGCGCCGACGATACGGAAACCGGTTTCCGCCAGAGGACCCTGACCCGTTACGAAGGCGATGAGAGAGGTATCCCCCCGGGTGACGTAGTAGCGCCCCGGGGCCTCGAGTTGCCAACGCGCGGTCTCTTCCAGGCGCTGGAAGCCTGCGGCCTGCAACAGGGCCTCGGCCCCGGCCACGGCATGCCAGGGCGTGGGACTGGCGTCCAGATAGCCCAGCAGGGCATGGATCGCTTCCTGGGGATCGGCGGTGTTGTCTGGCATGGGGCAGGCTCCAGACTAGTTCAGGGCACTGGCGAGCTTGCGCCGGTATTCCGCTACCAGGGGATGGGCCCCCAGCAGGTTGAACACGACCAGCATCTGTTGCCGGGCGGCCTCTTCGTTCCAGCCCCGGTCCAGACGGATCATGTGCAACAGCGCATCCATGCCTTCGGCGTGGCGGCCCTGGGCCACCAGCAGCTTGGCCAGATCCAGGCGGGCCTGCATGTCGTCGGGCCGGCTTGTGATCCGTTCGCGCAGACCGGTCTCGTCATCGCCGCTCTGGCTGCCCGGGGCGAAGCTCAGGCGGGCCCGCAGGCGCTGTACCCGGTCGTCCATCTGGGTGAGGGCGGAGAGGCTGTCCAGCAGGCGGCGGGCCTCATCCAGCTCGTCGAGATCCAGGAGGATGTCGGCGGCGTCGATGCGCACGGCTTCGTTCTCCATGTCCAGCCTGGAGGCCTCCCCCAGGATTTGCAGGGCACCGGCCAGGTCTCCCGAGGCCCGCCTTTCCGCTGCCTGCAGGCGCAACTCTTCCGCGGGGGAGGGAATGATGCGATCGATGAATTCCCGTACCGCGGATTCCGGCAGGGCGCCGGAGAATTCATCCACGATGCGGCCCTGATAGATGGCCTTCACGTCCGGGATGCCCCGCACCCCGAACTGGGCCGACAGCTCCTGGTTTTCGTCGGCGTTCACCTTGGCCAGGATGAACTTGCCCTGGTATTCCGCCGCCAGTTTTTCCAGGATGGGTTTCAGGGATTTGCAGGGCCCGCACCAGGGGGCCCAGAAGTCCACCACCACCGGCACCTGCTGGGAGTTGTCCAGGACCAGGCTCTGAAAGTTGCTGGCGTCGACGTCGTAGGCATACTGTCCCATGGCATTCCTTTGCTCTTTTGCGGCTGAAATGCTTTTCATATGTAGCCGTTGCAGCGGAGTTCAAGCACAGGCCCATCAGGTTGGCGCAGACCGGTGCGGGGGGACCGGCCCGGGTCGGTCAGCGCGTACATGATGCGTGTCAGCGCTTGAAATCCAGGTGGCCGTCGATGAGGGTGTAACGTACCCGGCCCTGGAGCTCCAGGCCCAGATAGGGGCTGTTCTTGCCCAGGCTGGCCAGGCTGGCCGGGGTGACGGTCCAGGGCATCTCCGGGTCGAACAGGCACAGGTCCGCAGGCCCCCCGAGACGCAGGTAGCCCGCCGGGATGCCCAGGATCTCCGCCGGGCGATGGGTGATGTAGCCCAGGGCCTGGACCAGGGACAGTCCGC
>CAZVNY010000089.1:0-7105 GCA_964628785.1 uncultured Thiobacillus sp. | reverse complement strand
GGCTGGTTCCCCCGATGAGGAGCAGGGCAAGCAGGACGGGACGCAGGTGCAATGGGGTTTGCACTCGGGTCTGCATGAGGGTCTGCATGAGGGTCTCCTTGCAGGAATGGGGAAGGACGGACAGGACTAGCCCTGGCCAGGTTATAGCACTAACCTTGAACCTCCTCTGTGACTGCAAGCACTGGCCCGTGACCCGCATCACCTTTTATTTCAACGCCCCGGACAAGCTGGGGGTGGCCCGCAAGCTGGCCATCAAGGCTTATCAGAGCGACCAGCGAGCCTTGGTCTACACAGCGGATCCGGCCCAGGCCCAGGCAGCGGACCAGCTCTTCTGGACCGCCCAGCAGCTCTCCTTCCTGCCCCACGTGCGCTGCGGACACCCCCTGGCGGCAGAGACCCCCATACTCATCGGCGACGACCCGGATGCCCTGGCACAGGCTGATGTGCTCATCAATCTGGCCCCGGAACCGCCAGCCTTCTTCGCCCGCTTCGAGCGCTTGCTGGAGATCGTCACCGCGGATGCTGCCGACCGGGAGCGGGCTCGAGCCCGCTTCCGCTTCTTCAGGGAACGGGGTTATGCACTGGACAGCCACGATCTGGGTGCGGAGGAGGCCTGAGGGGGCACGGCCATGAACGAAGACGACAAGGACTTGTTCGACAAGATCGAGGCCCTGCTGGAAAAGCGGGCCCCGGACGCTCTGGTGGACATACCCCTGGAAGACGCGGACTTCCCCGTGCTCACCGAGGTCATCCAACCGGCCACCGGCAACCCGGCTGCCCCTGGCCTCAGGGCTGGAGCCAGCCTGCCTCCCCTCGGCATGGAGGAGCGCCGCCAGGCCGAGCGTCGGGTCTTGGATAGAAGAGGCCCGGAGCGTCGCCTGGGAGACCGGCGCCAGGACCGTCAGGTGGCGGATGCACTGCTACAGACCCTGGGTGCCGGAGAAGAGGTGGAACGCCTGGCCCGGGTGCTGGAACTGCGCATGGCTGACCTGTTCATCCGCCAGCAGGTGCGTATGGAGGAGGTGATACGCCGGGCCGTGCGCGAGGAGTTGGCCAAGCCCCCGGGGGAATAGCCGTCATCTCGCCGCTATAATCCGCGGCTTCCCATTTCGATCCGCCGCCCTCCGGGGCAATCCCCTGCCATGGAAGCCGCCACCACCCTGTCCAAATCCTTTGATCCCCACGACATCGAGAAACGCTGGTACCAGACCTGGGAGGAGGCCGGCTGGTTCGCCATGGGCCGGCAGGAGGGGCGCCCTTTCTACGCCATCCTGTTGCCGCCGCCCAATGTCACCGGCACCCTGCACATGGGCCATGCCTTCCAGCACGGCCTCATGGATGCCCTCACCCGCTACCATCGCATGGATGGTGGCAACACCCTGTGGCAGCCGGGTACGGATCACGCCGGCATTGCCACCCAGATCGTGGTGGAACGCCAGCTGGATGCACAAGACATCAGCCGCCACGCCCTGGGCCGGGAAAAATTCCTGGAAAAGGTATGGCAGTGGAAGGCCCATTCCGGTTCCACCATCACCCGCCAGATGCGTCGCCTGGGCACCAGTCCGGACTGGTCCCGGGAGCGTTTCACCATGGACGAGGGCCTGTCCCGGGCGGTGACCGAGGTATTCGTGCGGCTGCATGAGGAAGGCCTCATCTACCGGGGCAAGCGCCTGGTGAACTGGGACCCGGTGCTGGGCACGGCGGTGTCCGACCTGGAGGTGGTGAACACCGAGGAAGCAGGCTTCATCTGGGAGATCAGCTATCCCCTGGAGGATGGCACCGGCACCCTCACCGTGGCCACCACCCGGCCTGAGACCCTGCTGGGGGACACGGCGGTGGCGGTGCATCCGGAGGACGCGCGCTATACCCACCTCATCGGCAAATCCGTGCGCCTGCCCCTGGCGGAGCGCGCCATCCCCATCATCGCCGACGACTACGTGGACCGGGCGTTCGGCACCGGTGTGGTGAAGATCACGCCGGCCCACGACTTCAACGACTGGCAGGTGGGGCAGCGTCACCAGCTGCCGGCCATCAACGTGCTGACCCTGGACGCACGCATGAACGAGCAGGCCCCCGCGGCCTACCAGGGTCTGGATCGCTACGCCGCCCGGGAGCGCATCCTGCAGGACCTGGCGGACCTGGGCCTGCTGGTGTCGAGCAAGCCCCACAAGCTCATGATCCCCCGGGGGGATCGCAGCCATACGGTCATCGAACCCATGCTCACGGACCAGTGGTTCATGCGCATGGAAGGCCTGGCCCGGGAGGCCCTGGGGGTGGTGGATCGCGGTGAGTTGCGCTTCGTGCCGGAGAACTGGACCACCACCTACCGCCAGTGGCTGGAGAACATCCAGGACTGGTGCATCTCCCGGCAGCTGTGGTGGGGGCACCGCATCCCCGCCTGGTATGACGCGGACGGCGGCGTGTATGTGGCCCGGGACGAGATGGAAGCCCGCAGGCTGGCCGGGGGCAAGGCCCTCACCCGGGACGAGGACGTGCTGGACACCTGGTTCTCCTCCGCCCTGTGGCCCTTCTCCACCCTGGGCTGGCCCGAGGACAGCTGGGAGCTGCACCACTACCTGCCCACCAGCGTGCTGGTCACCGGTTTCGACATCATCTTCTTCTGGGTGGCGCGCATGGTCATGATGACCCTGCACTTCACCGGCAAGGTGCCCTTCCGGGAGGTCTACGTCACCGGTCTGGTACGGGACGCTCACGGCAACAAGATGTCCAAGTCCAAGGGCAACGTCCTGGACCCCATCGACCTCATCGACGGCATCAGCCTGGACGAGCTGGTGAGCAAGCGCACCAGCGGGCTCATGAATCCCAAGCAGGCAGACAGCATTGCCAGGGCCACGCGCAAGGAATTCCCCGACGGCATCGCCAGCTATGGCACCGATGCCCTGCGCTTCACCTTCGCCAGCCTGGCCACCCATGGCCGGGACATCAAGTTCGACCTGGCCCGCTGCGAGGGTTACCGCAACTTCTGCAACAAGCTGTGGAACGCCACCCGCTTCGTGCTCATGAATTGTGAGGGCCAGGACCTGGACGTGGCCCAGGCCCCGGCCGGATCTTTCGTGGATGCCTGGATCCTGGCCCGCCTGAACCAGGCGGTGAGCGAAGTGCGGGCCGGTTTCGACCAGTACCGCTTCGACATGGCCGCCCGGGCCATCTACGAATTCGTCTGGGACGAGTACTGCGACTGGTACCTGGAGCTGGCCAAGGTGCAGATCGCCCAGGGGGGGGCGGTGGCTGCCCACACCCGCCACACCCTGTTGCAGGTCCTGGAGACCACCCTGCGCCTGGCCCACCCGGTCATCCCCTACATCACCGAGGAGCTGTGGCAGGCCGTGGCACCCCTGGCGGGGCGCAAGACGGTGGCCAGCATCATGCTGGCAGCCTACCCCGAGGTGCAGGACCCGGCGGTGGATGCGGATACCGCCCAGGCCGAGATGGCCCGGCTCAAGGACCTCATCGGCGCGGTGCGCAACCTGCGCGGCGAGATGGGCCTGTCCCCCGCCCAGAAGGTGCCGCTGCATGTGGAAGGCCAGGCCCCGCGCGTGGCCGCCTATGCCCCCTACATGGCCGCTCTGGCCCGCCTTGCGCAGGTCCAGGCCGTGGACCGCCTGCCGGAAGGGGATGCCCCCGTGGCCGTGGTGGGAGACTGGCGTGTCATGCTGCACGTGGAAGTGGACCGGGAGGCGGAGCGGGTCCGGCTGGACAAGGAAATCGCTCGCCTGGAAGGCGAGATGGGCAAGGCCCGGGGCAAGCTGGGCAATGCCAGCTTCGTGGACAAGGCCCCTGCCGCCGTGGTGGCCCAGGAGCGCCAGCGCCTGGCGGATTTCTCCGCCACCCTGGACAAGGTGCGGGCCCAACGCCAGCGCCTGGGCTGAGTTACACGGTGTGTGGGGTGTGTGGCGGCAAGGGGCCCAAGTCCCCATGTTCAGGGTCGGATTTAGCAAGTCTATTTGTTCATAAGAACATTCGATTAAACCTATGTCGCGACACCGGGGTCTTTAACGGTACCATGCAAACCTGTCAGGCCGGCCCCCATGACCGGCCTCCACTTTTTCTGTCTTCACCAATCGGAGGCGATACATGACGTCAGTTGTGGCGACCAACCAGACCATTCTGGTCGTGGGCGGCGGCATCTCGGGCATGACCGCGGCACTCGAGGCGGCGGAAACCGGGAAGCAAGTCGTGTTGGTGGAAAGGAATCCGTATCTGGGTGGCCGCACCATCCAGCTCTACAAGTACTTTCCCAAGATGTGCCATCCCACCTGCGGCCTGGAAATCAACCTGCGCCGCCTCAAGGCCAATCCCCGCATCCAGGTCCTGACCATGTCCGAGGTGTCGGGCATCAGCGGCGAGCGGGGCAACTACAGCGTCCAGGTGCGTCTCAAGCCCCGCTACGTGAACGAGAACTGCACCGCCTGTGGCGAGTGCGCCAAGGCCGTGAGCACCGAGATCGATGACGCCTTCAACTACAACCTGGGCAAGACCAAGGCCGCCTATCTGCCCAACGACTACGCCTATCCCCAGCGCTATGTCATTGATCCCTGCATCGTCGGCACGCCTGAAGGCGAGGCCGCCAAGGCGGCCTGCAAGTACGGTGCCATCGATCTGGACATGCAGGCGGAGGAGATCACCCTGCATGCCGGCGCCATCGTCTGGGCCACGGGTTGGAAGCCCTATGAGGCCGAGAAGATCGTGTACTACGGCTATGACCGCTTCCCCAACGTCATCACCAACGTGGAGTTCGAGCGTCTGGCCGATCCCCACGGTCCCACCGGCGGCAAGATCCTGCGTCCCAGCGACGGCAAGGAGGCCAGGAACATCGCCTTCATCCAGTGTGCCGGTTCCCGGGACGAGAACCACCTGCGCCATTGCTCCCGCTTCTGCTGCATGGGCTCCCTGAAGCAGACCAACTACGTGCAGGACCAGTATGGCGATGCGGGCAAGTCCACCATCTACTACATCGACATCCGCGCCATCGACCGCTTCGAGGACTTCTACGCCAAGGTCAAGGCCAATCCCAACGTGAAGTTCGTGAAGTCCAAGGTGGCGCGCATCACCGAAGACAAGGACGGCAACCCAGTGTGCAACGGCGTGGACATCGAGGGCTACCACCGCTATGCCAACGCCCATGACCTGGTGGTCCTGGCGGTGGGCATGGAACCGGAAGTCAAGGGCGTGAGCATCCCCGCCGAGGTGATGAGCGATTCCTCCGGCTTCATCATGGCCGACCCGGCCAACGCCGGCATCTTCGGCGCCGGTTGCGCCACCAACGCCCTGGACGTGAACCGCGCTGTACAGAGCGCCACCGCGGCGGCCCTGCGTGCCATCCAGGTGGTCAACAAAGTCGCTCGCGCGGAGGTTTGAGAAATGGCTGAGATGAAAACCGCTGCATACATCTGCAAGGGCTGCGAGCTGGGCAATCGCCTGGATGCCGCTGCCCTGGTGAAGGTCGCCACCAAGGAAGGCAAGATGGCCCTCGTGCGGGAGCACGATTTCCTCTGCTCCGCCGAGGGGGTGGCCATGATCAACAACGACATCGAGAATGAAGGGGTCACCCACATCGCCATCGGTGCCTGTTCCCGCCGGGCCAAGACCGAGGCCTTCAACTTCCCCACGGTAGCCATGACCCGGGGCAACCTGCGGGAAGGCGTGATCTGGATCCGTCCCGACACCGAAGAGGCCCGGGAGACCACCCAGGAAATGGCCGAGGACTACGTGCGCATGATGTGCGCCGAGGTGAAGGCCATGAAGGTGCCCGAGGGCAACCAGAAGACCGGCAGCATCAAGACCATCCTGGTGGTGGGCGGCGGTCTGTCCGGCATGACCAGTGCCCTGGAGGCCTCCAAGGCCGGTTACAAGGTGGTACTGGTGGAAAAGACCGGTGCCCTGGGGGGCTGGACCGGCAGGCTGTACAAGCGGGTACCCACCCGGGAACCCTTCAAGACCGCAGAAGACAACGGCGTGGCCGATCTGGTGGCCCGCATCGAGGCCGATACCAACATCAAGGTCTACCTGAATGCGCGCATCGCCAAGACCTCCGGCGCCCCCGGTCGTTTCAAGGCCGAGATCGCCATCGAGAGCGGTGCCACCGCCAATGAGGACGTGGGGGCCATTATTCAGGCCACTGGTTTCTCCCTCTATGACGCCAACAAGCTGCCCCATCTGGGCTACGGCAAGTCCCCCAACGTGGTGGACCAGGCCGGTCTGGAGGCCCTGGCGCGGGAAGCGGCCGCCGCGGGCAAGCCCATCTGCCGCCCCTCCGACGGCAAGGAAGTGAAGTCCGTGGTGTTCGTGCAGTGTGCAGGTCAGCGGGACAACAGCGGTGAGCACTTGCCGTACTGCTCCGGCTACTGTTGCAATGCCAGCATCAAGCAGGCCACCTATTTCAAGGACACCAACCCGGACATCGATACCGTGGTGCTGTTCACCGATCTGCGCACCCCGGGTAACGGTGAGGACTTCTATCGCGCCGCGCAGAACCGGGGCGTGACCTTCTCCAAGGGGGTGGTCTCGGAAGTGCTGGCCAACGGCAATACCTGCACCGTCAAGTTCAAGGACCTGATCCTGGACGAGGACACCGCCACCGAGGCCGATCTGGTGGTGCTGGCCACTGGTGCCGTGCCCAACTCCGGTCCCGAGCTGGACGCCCTCAATGAGGCCCTGCGTCTGGCTGACGGCGGCAATGAGGAGGCCAAGACCCAGGTCATCCAGATGATGGACAAGTCGGTGCTCAACCTGGATTACCGTCAGGGGCCGGATATTCCCCACTTCATGCACGGCTTCAACGACAGCCACTTCATCTGCTTCCCCTACGAGACCCGCCGTACCGGCATCTACACCGCCGGCCCGGTGCGCCGTCCGATGGACATGGCGCAGGCGCGCGAGGACGCCACCGGCGCCGCGCTGAAGGCGATCCAGGCACTGGAGAACGCCGAACTCGGCCGCGCCGCGCACCCGCGCTCGGGCGACCTGTCGTTCCCGAAAGTGCGCCTGGAAGGCTGCACCCAGTGCAAGCGCTGCACCGTGGAATGCCCGTTCGGCGCCATCGACGAGGACGAGAAGCGCTACCCGCAGTTCAACGAATCGCGCT
>CAZVNY010000088.1:0-7161 GCA_964628785.1 uncultured Thiobacillus sp. | reverse complement strand
GGCATTGCGCGCGTAGTGCGGCAATCCAGAATCCATGCGCAAGCAATGACTTCCGGATCACCACGTCGCTTCGCTCCGCGCGATGACGGGTTTGATCGGTATTTCCCTGGCTAGACGACACTGAAAATGGGCATGCTTGCCACCCACGCGCAGATCCATCGCTGCCTGATCTTGAACTTGCTATCTGTCTGATCCCGCAATAAAATTCCGCTTCTGTCCAGGCCCGCCCGGAAGACCGCGCGGGCCTGATTTTTCCCCTTGCCGTACCCGGACGCACGGGACGGCCATTGCCCAAAAGGAGATGCAATGCGTCATTACGAGATCGTGTTTCTCGTCCATCCGGACCAGAGCGAGCAGGTGCCCGCCATGGTGGAGCGCTACCAGTCCCAGATCGCCGCGCGCAACGGTCATGTGCATCGTCTGGAAGACTGGGGCCGCCTGCAGCTGGCCTACACCATCCAGAAGATGCACAAGGCCCACTACGTGCTGATGAACATCGAGTGCGATCAGGAGACCCTGAACGAACTGGAGCACGGCTTCCGTTTCAACGACGCCATCCTGCGCCACCTGACCCTGGTGCGGGAAGAGGCCGTCAACACACCCTCGCCCATGATGAAGGGCGAGAAGGCGCGCAACCTGATGCTCGCCCCGGGCGCTGCTGCGGAAGCGGCCGCCACGGAAGCCGCTGGCCAGGAAGCCGCCGCC
This sequence comes from uncultured Thiobacillus sp., assembly GCA_964628785.1. Classification (GTDB taxonomy): domain Bacteria; phylum Pseudomonadota; class Gammaproteobacteria; order Burkholderiales; family Thiobacillaceae; genus PFJX01. The sequence continues at coordinate 6,456 of CAZVNY010000088.1, read as the reverse complement.
TGAACCAGTTCATGCTGACTGCCCACCTGCTGGAGCACAGCGGACTGCGCCGTACCCCTGCCGGCATCGCCATGTTGCGCTTGCGCGTGGCTCATCAGGGGCCCCAGACCGAGGCAGGCCGCCAGCGCCAAGTGATGCTGGAAACGGAACTGACGGCCTTCGGTGCCACGGCGGAAGCCCTGGCAGGACAGACGCCAGGCAGCGAGCTCGGGCTGTCCGGTTTTCTGGACCGCCGGGGTGCACAGGGCAATCAGCTGGAATTGCATGTAACTGAATTCGAAATCATCGCGGGCCCCTGAGGTCTTCCCGACAGCCCCCTGCAGGCAAGACCCGGCCCCGGACCATTCAAGGAGTAATCGACATGGCTTTCATCAAACGCAAGCCCCGTACCCGGACCCCCAACGGCGGGGCCCTGTTCCGCCGCAAGAAGTTCTGCCGCTTTACCGTGGAGAAGGTAAAGGAGGTGGACTACAAGGATGTGGAAGTGCTGAAGGACTTCATCAACGAGCAGGGCAAGATCATCCCCGCCCGCATCACCGGTACCAAGGCCCGCTACCAGCGCCAGCTGGCCACCGCCATCGAGCGGGCCCGCTTCCTGGCCCTGCTGCCCTATACCGACCAACACAACAACTGAGATCAGGAGCACGACATGGAAATCATCCTGATGGACAAAGTGGGCAAGCTGGGCAACCTGGGCGATGTGGTGCGCGTCAAGGACGGCTATGCGCGCAACTATCTCATCCCCCAGGGTCTGGCCAAGCGGGCCAACAAGGCCAATATCGCCGAGTTCGAGGCGCGCAAGGCCGAGTTGGAGACACAGGCTGCGGAGAAACTGGCCGCTGCCTCGGCTCGGGCCGAGGCCCTTGCCGACATTACCGTCACCATCCGCCAGAAGGCCGGTGTGGATGGCCGCCTGTTTGGTTCCGTGACCAATGCGGACATCGCCGATGCCCTCACCGCGGCCGGTCATGCCGTGAACAAGACCGAGGTACGTCTGCCCGAAGGCCCCTTCAAGGCCCTGGGCGAGTACCCCGCCAGTGTTTTCCTGCATACCGACGTGACCTGCGAGATCACCGTGGTGGTGGTGGCCGAGAGCTGAAACCAAGCCACCTCACGGCAGGGGCACAGGAGGGCCGCGTCAGCGGCCCTTGTCTTTTCTCCAGCCATTTTGTCTTGGCGGCTCTGCAAAGATCGTGATCTGTCCCAGGCAAGGGCCAGGGTGACGGATCGTGTGGCGTCTCCTAAAATCAGCCGGCCTGCCGCCGGAGCAAACACGCAGTGGCAGGTGGCCCCGTTGGCCCAGACCGGTACCCCGAAACTTCCCAGCCCATCCCCAGTCCTGACAGGCTGATGCCCCAAGCCCAAGTCCAGCAATGTCCCTGAATTCCGTCCTCGATCAGGACCTCACCAGCCTGCGGCTGCCACCCCATTCCGTGGAGGCGGAGCAGTCCGTGTTGGGGGGGCTGATGCTGGAAAACAATGCCTGGGAGCGCATCACCGACCTCATCGTCGAGGGGGATTTCTATCGCCACGACCATCGCCTCATCTGGAAACAGATCCTGCGCCTCATCGACGACAACAAGCCCGCCGATGTGGTCACCGTGGCAGAGGCCCTGGAATCCCTGGGCACCCTGGACCAGGTGGGCGGCCTGGCCTACCTGGCGGCCCTGGCCCAGAATACCCCCTCCGCCGCCAATATCCGCCGTTATGCGGAGATCGTGCGGGAGCGGGCGGTGCTGCGCAAACTGGCGGAGGTGGGCACCGGCATCACCGAGTCCGCCTTCAGCCCCGGGGGCCGCTCCGCCGCTCAGATCCTGGACGAGGCCGAGGCCCGGGTGTTCGAGATCAAGGAAGCGGGGGCCAGGGCCACCCAGGGTTTCCAGGCCATGGAGCCCTTGCTGGTGGAGGCCATGACCCGCATTGACGAGCTCTACAACCGGGACAATCCCAGTGATGTCACGGGTCTGGCCACAGGCTTCACCGATCTGGACGGCAAGACCTCCGGGTTGCAGCCTGGCGACCTCATCATCGTGGCCGGCCGCCCCTCCATGGGCAAGACCGCCTTCAGCCTGAACATCGCCGAAAACGTGGCCCTGGACGGCAGGCATTCCGTGGCCGTGTTCAGCATGGAGATGGGGGCCTCCCAATTGGTCATGCGCCTGCTGGGCTCCGTGGGCCGCCTGGATCAGCACAGGCTGCGCACCGGCCGCATCGCCGAGGACGACTGGTCCCGCCTCACCCACGCCCTGGGACATCTGAACGAGGCCCCCCTGTACATCGACGAGTCGCCCGGACTCACCGTCATGGAGGTCCGTGCCCGGGCCCGGCGCCTGGCCCGCCAGACCAAGGACAGCAAGCCCCTGGGCCTCATCGTCATCGACTATCTGCAGCTCATGTCCGGCTCCGGCAGCGGTGAAAACCGGGCCACGGAGCTGTCCGACATCTCCCGCTCCCTCAAGGGCCTGGCCAAGGAGTTGCATGTCCCGGTCATCGCCCTGTCCCAGCTCAACCGCTCCCTGGAACAGCGTCCCAACAAGCGCCCGGTGATGTCCGACCTGCGGGAGTGCGTCACCGGCGAGACCCTGGTCCTGCTGACGGACGGGCGCCGCCTGCCCATCCGCGAACTGGTGGGGCAGCAACCCGAGGTCTGGGCCATGGACGAGGCCCAGAAGATCGTGGCTGCCCAGGCGGACAAGGTCTGGCGGGTGGGGCGCAAGCCCGTTTTCGAGCTGCGCCTGGCCAGTGGCCGAGTGCTCACGGCTACCGGGGCGCATCGACTTTTTGCCGGCGCGGGGTGGCGTACCCTGGACCAGCTGGCCCCGGGAGACCGGGTGGCCCTGGTGCGGCATGTTCCCGCCGCACCCGCACCCGAGGATTGGCCGGAAGACCACTGCATCCTGCTGGCCCATCTCATCGGCGATGGCAGCTACCTGTCGGGGCAGCCCCTGCGCTACACCACGGCCTCGGAGGCCAACAGCCAGGTGGTGCGGGATGCGGCCCAGCGCGCTTTCGGGGTCACGGTGAATCGTCATGCAGGGCGCGGGGCCTGGCATCAGCTGGTGTTTTCCGGCAATGGCAACCGCTGGCATGCGGCCGGGATCAACAAATGGCTGCGGGAACTGGGGATATTCAATCAGCGTTCCTGTGAAAAACGCATCCCGGAGGCGGTATTCAGGCAGAGTGATGCGCGTATCGGTCTCTTCCTGCGCCATCTCTGGGCCACCGACGGATGCATCCATGTACGCTCCGGGGCAGGCTCGCCCCGGGTCTATTTCGCCACCGCCAGCCGGGCATTGGCCCAGGACGTGGCCGCCCTGCTCCTGCGCCTGGGCATCGTGGCCAGGGTGAGGACCCTGCGACAGGCTTCGGGCAATCCCCTCTACAACGTGGACGTATCCGGCAGCGACATGCAGAGGCGCTGGCTGGACCACATCGGTCCCTGGGGTCCCAATGTCCCCCCGGCCCGGGCCCTGGACGACTACCTGGTCCGTATCCCGGGCAATGGCAACGTGGATACACTGCCCCGGGAAGTCTGGGCCAAAGTGCGGGCCGTGATGCAGCAGCGGGGCATCACCACACGCGCCATGACCCAGTTGCGAGGCACCGCCTATGGCGGCAGCAGCCATTTCCGCTTCGCCCCCTCCCGGGAGGTGATGACCTCCTATGCCGAGATCCTGGATGACGCGGGTTTGCGCCTTTGGGCCCGTTCCGACTTGTTCTGGGACAAGGTTGTCGCCATCGAGCCGGCGGGGGAGGCCGATGTCTTCGATCTCACCGTCCCCGGCCCGGCCAGCTGGCTGGCGGATGGCATCGTCACCCACAACTCCGGCGCCATTGAGCAGGACGCAGACGTGATCCTGTTCATCTACCGGGACGAGGTCTACAACGCAGACAGCCAGGACAAGGGTACCGCTGAGATCATCATCGGCAAACAGCGCAACGGCCCCATCGGCACGCTACGCCTCACCTTCCTGGGGGAGTACACCCGCTTCGAGAACTATGCCGCGGGCGGCGGAGACTACGGCGCTTAGGCTGGCGTCGGCAAAGCTTGAGCATGCGCCCCCTCATCGCCCGTATCGATGCCGCTGCCCTGAGCCACAACCTGGGTGTGGCCCGGGCCGCCGCGCCGGGTGCCCGGATACTGGCGGTGATCAAGGCCAATGCCTATGGTCATGGCCTGCTGCGGGTGGCCCGGGCCCTGCGCAGCGCCGATGGCTTTGCCGTGCTCTCACTGGACGAGGCCGCCCAGCTGCGGGCCCAGGGCTATACCCATCCCATCGTCCTGCTGGAAGGTTTTTTCAGCCCGGAGGAGCTGCCGGAGATCGCCCGCCTGCGCCTGCGCCCGGTGTTGCACCGGCTGGATCAGGTGGACATCCTGGCCCAGGCCCGGCTGGAACACCGTCTGGATGTGCTGCTCAAGGTGGATACCGGCATGCACCGCCTGGGCATCCCCCCCAAGCGCATGGCGGAGATCCTGGTCCGGCTGCAGGCCATGCCCCAGGTGGCCGGTATCACCCTCATGAGCCATTTCGCCTGCGCCGACGATCCGGCCATCGGCGTGGCGGCCCAGATGGCCAGCTTCCAGGCCGCCCTGCCTGCCTCCCCGCCGCAAAACAATTCACCCTATCCCGTCAGCCTGGCCAATTCCGCCGCCCTGCTGCGTTACCCGGAAACCCACGCCGATTGGGTGCGCCCCGGCATCCTGCTCTATGGCGCCTCCCCCTTTGCGCAGCAGGAGGCCGCAGACCTGGGCCTGCTGCCCGTCATGCACCTGGAGAGCCGCCTCATCGCCGTGCAGACCGTGCGCCGGGACGAAGGCCTGGGTTATGGCTTTGCCTACCGGGCAGAGCGGGACATGCGCGTGGGCATCGTCGCCTGCGGCTACGCCGACGGCTATCCCCGGCATGCCCCCAGTGGCACCCCGGTACGGGTGGAAGACCAGGCCACCCGGCTCCTGGGCCGGGTCTCCATGGACATGCTCTGCGTGGACCTGGGCCCGGTGGCCGGTGCCCAGGTGGGCAGCCCCGTGACCCTGTGGGGCCGGGACCTGCCCGTGGAACGGGTGGCCGCCGCCGCCGGCACCATCCCCTATGAATTACTCACCGCCATCACCGCCCGGGTGCGCATGCTGGATGCCTGAGCCCATTCCCGCCTTGTCGGGAATCCACAAGGAAGAACCATGTCCGACATCCTCGAAGAAATCCTCGCCAGCAAACGTGACGAAGTGGCCGCCGCCCGTCAGGCCCGGCCCTTGGAGGCAGTGCGTGCCGCCGCCCTGGCGGCCCCGCCCCCCCGGGACTTCGTCGCGGCCCTGGTCAGCCGCATGGACGCGGGCCAGGCCGCCGTCATCGCCGAGATCAAGAAGGCCAGCCCCAGCAAGGGGGTGATCCGGGCCGACTTCCAGCCTGCAGTGATTGCCGCCAGCTATGAGCAGGGTGGGGCGGCCTGTCTGTCCGTGCTCACGGACCGGGAATATTTCCAGGGGGCGCCCGAATACCTGGTGGCGGCCCGGGCCGCCTGCAGCCTGCCGGTGCTGCGCAAAGACTTCATGCTGGATCCCTACCAGGTCTATGAGGCCCGGGCCATGGGGGCGGACTGCATCCTCCTCATCGTGGCCGCCTTTGCCCTGCCCGGACAGGACGGCAGCCGCTACGATGTGGCCCGCATGCGGGAGCTGGAAGACCTGGCCCACCAGCTGGGCATGGCGGTGCTGGTGGAAAGTCACGACGGCGCGGAACTGGAAGCGGCCCTGAAGCTGGACACCCCCCTCATGGGTATCAACAACCGCAACCTGCGCAGCTTCGAGACCCGCCTGCAGACCACCCTGGACCTGCTGCCCCGGATCCAGGCCGCCCCTGCCGGCGCTGGCCCGGGGCAGGGACGCATCGTGGTCACCGAGTCCGGCATCCTCGACCCCGCCGATGTGGCCCGCATGCGCCGACATCAAGTGCATGCCTTCCTGGTGGGAGAGGCCTTCATGCGGGCACCGGATCCCGGGGCGGAGCTGGCACGTTTGTTTGCCGTTTCATGAGAATTCCCCCATCCACCCCATTTGCAGCCCGGCTTGTTGAGCAGGTCACAATCTTGCCCAGGCAGGTGCTCAGCTAGTGGCAATGGCCTGTACAGATCCCCGTGCAAGCCTGCTGGACAGGCCTTGTCACGGCTTGTTGAGCAACCGGGTTGGTGTGTTGTGGTGTTGTTGCAGCACTGCAACGAAGATCACAAAAAATGCTTGCACTATGTTGCGTAAGTTGGTGCAGGCCAAAGAGTTTGTGCAGAATTCGCATCAACTTCTCGCGCGAGAGGTTTAGTTAGGAGCAGTGCCCCAAGGGTGGAAGCGCGAGCCAAGCCCTGACGGGAAAAGATTCATTAACCTGATAGGAGTATGAACATGAAAAAGTCTCTGATCGCCTTGGCCGTTGCTGGTGCTTTTGTTGCCCCCGCCATGGCCGCCAC
>CAZVNY010000087.1:0-7229 GCA_964628785.1 uncultured Thiobacillus sp. | reverse complement strand
GTATTCAGGGCATAGGCAGTCACAAGCTGGACAAATACGGTGCGGCCATCCTGCATGTCTTGCACAGTGAGACTTTCTGAGGGGGTGTTGACGCATTCGCCCACCCTGGAATAGGTCTCCGGCTTCAGGGCAAAGCGCCAGATTTCCTCACCCGTGGCGGCGTCCAGGGCCCAGAGATTGACTCCTTGGGAGCGGGCATACTGGGATTCTCCACCGGCAAAGAAGACCATGCCGTCTGCCGACACGACACTGCTGGTGCAATAGCCTTCTCCCGGACTGTAGGCGAAGGTCCACAGCAATTTGCCTGTGGCGGCATCGTAGGCCCGGGCCATGCCCTCGCCGCCCACGAGGAAGACCTGCCCGCCACTGGCGTGCACCCGGGGCGAGCCGGCCAATTTCCTGCCCTGGACGGACCAGAGGACCTTGCCCGTTTTCGCCTCCAGGGCCAGCAACCGGTGGAGGGTCTGATCCACACGACTCACGGCATAGACATGCCGGACATCACCAGCGGGGCCACTGACCATCTGCTCTTTCGTGCGCCACAGGACCTTGCCGCTACCTGCATCCATGCCCAGCAGGTGGCCTTGGCCGCTGATGCCGCCGCTCACCACCACGCCGTTCACGACACTGATCTGTGCGAAGTCCCGGAAGCCCGGCCGGCTCTCCCAGAGCAGTTCCTGGGCACGGACACCGACCGCCATGGTCAGGGCCATCAGGCTCAGCAGTGCATATACTGTGGGGCGCCGTGTGCAATGCATCGTCTCATCCTCCATGGGGGACATGGCATAGACAGCTCTTCTGCTGGGGCTTTTTGCCCGCCCTGCGGCCTGGCTGCCCAGGGATCATGCAAACCCGCTGCCCGGGGCGCAGCCGCGTGCGCCATGTGACGCCTACTGCTCGAAGGCCCTGAGCTCTTCCACCAGGCTGCGGCTGGCGTAGAGACGTTGACCGGCATAGACCTGCAGACTGGACAAAGTGGCGGCGGAGGGGGCGTCCGGGTCCAGCTGCAGGCGGGCGAGCTGGGCGAAGCTGTCTGCATAGGGCTGGGCGATCTGGGTTTCGATCTGACCTGCCAGTTCCTCGAAGCTCATGCCCCCCTGGCGGGCAAGGCGTTGGATCTGCTGCCATTGGTTGTGGATCTGGGCTTCGGTGTGCAGAAAGCCGCTGATTTCCTCCCTGGCCCTGAGCTCGTCGCTCCAGCGGTAGCGGGGCTCGGGCATGTGTACCAGGAGCCAGATGCTGCCCAGGAGCAGGGCGCCCCCTGCCAGGAGGCGGCTGGGTCCGAGCCCAGGCCGGGGTGCCAGGAGCAGGCCCGCCAGGATGCCGCTGACGAAGCCCCCGATGTGGGCGTAGTTGTCGATGCCCCGGATCTGCAGACCCAGGAAGATGGCCAGGGCGCAGAACAAGGCGGCGATCCGGAACAGGCGCTTGTATTCTTGCCCCAGTTCCTTATGGCGATGCAGCCACAAGTGGCTCAGCAGGGCGCCGTAGACACCGAAAATGGCGCCCGAGGCCCCTCCGGATACGGCCTGCTCACCTTGGGCATAGAGGGACAGGAGATTGCCCGCCAGGCCGGCGGTGAAATACAGGGTGAGAAAACGCAGGGGACCGTACATGCGTTCCACCAGGCGCCCCCCGTCCCATAGGGAGAGGCTGTTCAGACCCAGGTGCAGGAGGCCGAAGTGCAGGAACATGGCGCTGCCCAGGCGCCACCATTCGCCGTCCTTGGTGGCCGGGCCGAAGTTGGCGCCCCAGGCCAGTTGTAGGCCGTTGGAGGTATGCCACAAGCCCGCCCCCTGCCAGAGCATGGCCAGGAAGACCAGGACGTTGGCGCTGATCAGCAGGATGGTGACCGGGATATGGGGCCGGGCGGCCAGAAGCCGGTCGAAGAGAAAGGGCGAGGTGGGGGAAGGGGGGCCGTTCAAGAAACTGGCTGGAGGATGGGTGGCAGACATATTGGCATTGCCCCGCTGGGCGGACAATCGGGCCATGTTGTCAGGGCTGGGGAGGCAAGGGGCACAACCCCCCGTTTTTCGGCCGGCGCCATGCCGAAATTGAGGCCTTTTCTACCGTATGCCATGGGCAGGCGTGGTACCATGGCGGCCGTTTCCAAGCTGGAAAGCGTGCTGGAAAAAGAAAAAGCCGGCTCAAGAGCCGGCTTTTTGACTGGTGCCCAGAAGAGGACTCGAACCTCCACACCCTTGCGGGCGCTAGGACCTGAACCTAGTGCGTCTACCAATTCCGCCATCTGGGCAAGAAAGCGCGCATCTTAGCGATCTCATCGAACTTATGTCAACGAAAAAAGCCACCGTCAAACCCTCCAAGCCCGAAATCGCCCGTCCCGCCAAGGTGAAATCGGACAAGGCCCGCCACCATGGACTGAAGGCGGGCCGCAAGGCCCTGCGCTGGCAGGATCCCTTCCTGGAACGGGAGCAGGAGAAATACGGCCAGGCCCTGCCCAGCCGCGAATACATCCTGCAATTGCTGGAAGAGGCGGGGGAGCCGGTGGATGCCGATGAGTTCGCCTTCCGCATGGGCCTGGAACCGGAGGAATACAGCCCCTTCTTCAACCGCCTGCGGGCCATGCAGCGCCAGGGCCAGTTGATGTTCAACCGCCGGGGCGCCCTGTGCCTGCCGGAGAAGATCGAGGTGAAAAGCGGCCGCGTCGAGGGGCACAAGGATGGCTTCGGCTTCTTCATCCCGGATGATGGCAGTGGCGATATCGCCCTGCCGGAAAAGGAGATGCGCGGCGTGCTGCACGGCGACCGGGTCATGGTGCGGGAGCATGGCGTGGACCGCCGGGGCCGCAAGGAAGGCAAGGTGGTGGAGGTACTGGAGCGGGCCAACGACCATTTGGTGGGACGGCTCTACCGGGAGCGGGGCTACCAGTGGGTGGTGGCGGAGAACAAGCGCATCAGCCAGGACATCCTGGTGCCGGACCACGCCGACATGGGGGCCAGCTCCGGACAGGTGGTCATGGTGGAGATCACCGCCCAACCCACCCGCCAGGCCCCGCCCGTGGGCAGGGTCACGGAGGTGCTGGGCAACTATGCGGACCCGGGCATGGAGATCGAGATTGCCCTGCGCAAGCACGACCTGCCCCACGAATTCTCCCCGGAGACCCTGGCCCAGGCCGGCAAGCTGCCCAAGGGGGTGCTCAAAAAGGATCTGGCGCCGGAGGGAGACCTGTTACGGGAGGACATGCGGGACCTGTCCCTGGTGACCATCGATGGCGAGGACGCCCGGGACTTCGACGATGCCGTATGTTGCGAGGCTGAGGGCCGGGGCTTCCGCTTGTGGGTGGCCATTGCCGATGTGTCCCATTACGTCCGCCCGGGTACGGCCCTGGATCGGGATGCCTATGAGCGGGGCAACTCGGTGTACTTCCCCCGCCGGGTCATCCCCATGCTGCCGGAGGAGTTGTCCAACGGCCTGTGTTCCCTGAACCCCAAGGTGGACCGCCTGTGCATGATGTGCGAGATGGAGATCTCCAGCACTGGCGGCATCAGGAAGTATCGCTTCTACCCGGCCGTCATGCATTCCAAGGCCCGGCTGACCTATACCCAGGTCTGGGATTGGCTGTCCCAGGCCGCCAGGCCCGCACGCAGCCAGGCCTGGCTGCTGCCCAAACTGGAAAACCTGCACAAGCTTTACAAGGTCCTGCAGAAGGCCCGCGGCAAGCGCGGGGCCATCGACTTCGAGACCCTGGAGACCCAGATGCTGTTCGATGCCCAGGACAAGATCGAACGCATCATCCCGCGCATGCGCAACGATGCCCACAAGATCATCGAGGAATGCATGCTGGCGGCCAACGGCTGTGCCGCCGATTTCCTGAAAAAACAGAAACACCCCTTGCTCTACCGGGTGCATGAGGGGCCCGCTGCCGACAAGCTCCTGGCCCTGCAGACCTTTCTTGCGGAATTCGGCCTGTTTCTCGCCGGTGGGGACGATCCCCACGCCAAGGATTACGCGGACCTGCTCGCACGGATCAAAGGTCGCCCGGACGAACAGCTGCTCCAGACCGTACTGCTGCGCTCCCTGCGTCAGGCCCGCTACAACCCGGAGAACACCGGACACTTTGGCCTGGCCTACGAGTCCTATACCCATTTCACCTCCCCCATACGTCGCTATCCGGACCTGCTGGTGCACCGCGGCATCCGCGCCTGCCTGCAAGGGGAGACCTACACCCCGGGGGACTGGCAGGCCATCGGCACGCATTGCTCCATGACCGAGCGCCGGGCCGACGACGCTACCCGGGACGTGGTGGCCTGGCTCAAGTGCTACTACATGCAGAACAAGCTCAACGAGGAGTTCGATGGTGTCATCTCCGCCGTGGTGAGCTTCGGCGTCTTCGTCACCCTGAACGAGGTCTTCGTGGAGGGGCTGGTGCACGCCTCGGAACTGGGGGCCGACTACTTCCATTTCGACCTCACACGCCACCAGATGCTGGGCGAACGCACCGGCCGCCGCTATCGTCTGGGAGACAAGGTGCGGATACGGGTGGTGCGGGTGGACATCGAGACCTCGCGTATCGACTTCAGCATGGTGGAGGAGGGAGCGGCACCCGCGCCGAAGGCTTCCGGCAAAGGCAGGAAATCCAATTCATGAGTCAGAGCCAGTTGATCCACGGCTTTGCTTCCGGCCGCTCGCGGGGCGCGCCTAAGGAAACGCTGACCAAATCCCTTGCCGTCATTGCGCGCGCAGCGCGGCAATCCAGAATCCATGCGGAATCAGTAACTCCTGGATCGCCACGTCGCTGCGCTCCTCGCGATGCCGGATTTGGTCAGCGTTGCCTTAACCTATCTGCCGACAGGTTGGCCTGCAGCGAAACTAGCCTTGGAGATTTGGGCGTATTCATGTTTTGCTGGGCCAAGGGATCGTTATGAGCCAACGCCAATTGATCCACGGTTTTCATGCCATTACGGCGCGGTTGCGGCACCATTCGGAAAGCCTGCAGGTGATTTATCTGGATCAGAACCGGCGGGACAGGCGGGCCCGGGAGCTGATGCAGACCGCCGCGGACAAGGGGGTGCGTGTGGTACTGGCGGATGGCCCTCGGGTGGACGAGATGGCCCGAGGCAAGACCCAGGGGGTGGTGGCCCTTGCCCTGCCCATCCAGCTGGCCAGGGACCTGGACGAGGTGCTGGACAACCTGGAGGAGCCGGCCCTGCTCCTGGTACTGGACGGGGTCACCGATCCCCACAATCTGGGGGCCTGTCTGCGCTGTGCCGATGCCTTTGGCGTGCATGCCGTCATCGCCCCCAAGGATCGCTCCGCCGGTCTCTCCGCCGTGGCCATGAAGGCGGCCAGCGGCGCGGCGGATGCGGTGCCCTATCTCACCGTCACCAACCTGGCCCGGTCCCTGCGTGAGCTGCGGGACAAGGGCCTGCTCCTCATGGGTGCCGACGATGCCGCCCCGGTGACCCTCATGGACGGCGATTTCACCGTGCCCACCGCCCTGGTCCTGGGGGCCGAAGGCACGGGCATGCGTCGTCTGACCCGGGAGCATTGCGATATGCTGGTGCGCATTCCCATGTTCGGTCAGGTGGAAAGCCTGAATGTCTCCGTTTCCGCCGGCGTCTGTCTCTATGAAGCCCGCAGGCAGCGCATGGCCTTGCAGAAAACTTAGAAGCGATGGCCGATAAATCTCAACTGGACAGGGCCTGGGCATTGCTCAAAAACGCCGAACTGCTGGTCGGCGCCAGCCAAATTGAGCAGACCCTGGACACCCTGGCCAGTCACATCACCGATGCCCTGGCGGATCGCATGCCCCTGGCCCTGTGCGTCATGGGCGGCGCTGTGATCCTCAGCGGCAAGCTCCTGCCCCGCCTGGGCTTTCCCCTGGAATTCGACTACCTGCACGCCACCCGCTATCGGGATGGCACCCGGGGCATGGAGATCGAGTGGTGTGCCCTGCCGCGCAAGGAGGTCCAGGGACGCTGCGTCCTGCTTTTGGACGATATCCTGGACGAAGGCCATACCCTGGCGGCGGCCAAGGCCAAGTTGCTGCAGATGGGGGCGTTGGAAGTGTGGATCGCCGTGCTCGCCGACAAGGATCTGGGCCGTGTCAAGCCGGTGCAGGCGGATTTCACGGGCCTCAGCCTGCCCAATCGCTATGTCTTCGGCATGGGCCTGGATGTCTATGGTCTGTGGCGCAACTTGCCGGCCATTTATGCATTGCAGGAGGACTGACACAGCCATGTTGCAAGCCATGACGCGACAGACAATGACCGGGAAGCCGAGGTGGATATGGCCAAGCTAGGCATCATCGGGGGTACGGGTTTGACCAAGCTGCCCGGTCTCGTCGTTACCCACCGGCAGGTGATCCGTACCTCCTTCGGCGAGCCCTCCGGCCCCCTGACCTTCGGCGAGCTGGATGACCACCCCATCGTCTTCCTGGCCCGGCATGGTTATGGCCACACCATTCCGCCCCATCTGGTGAATTACCGCGCCAATATCCGCGCCCTGTACGACCAAGGGGTGACCCACATCGCCTCCGTGGCCACCGTGGGCGGCATCCACCCGGAACTGGGGCCGGGCAAGTTGTGTATCCCGAACCAGATCATCGATTACACCCACGGGCGCGAGGCCACCTTTGCGGAATACAACGGCAAGCCGGTGCATCACGAGGATTTCACCTGGCCCTATTGCCAGGCCATGCGTCTGCGCTGTCTGCAGGCCCTGCAGCAGGCCGGGGAAGGCTGTCGTGACGGCGGCGTTTACGCCGCCGTGCAGGGCCCCCGCCTGGAAACCCGGGCGGAGATCGAACGCCTGTCCAGGGACGGAGCCGATATGGTGGGCATGACCGGCATGCCGGAGGCCTATCTGGCCAAGGAAATCGGCCTGTGTTACGCCGCCGTGGCGGTGGCGGTGAACTGGGCTGCCGGACGGGGCGACAGTGCCACCGGGATCTCCATGCAACGCATCGAAGTCACCCTGAACGAGGTGGTGGCAAGGCTGCAGTCCGTATTGATCAACCTGGCGCGCATGGACTATGACCAGGAGCTGGCACCGAGCCCTGACGCTTAGCCCTGACGCCAAACACTAAGGAAACGCTGAACGAATCCCTTGCCGTCACTGCGTGCGTAGCGCGGCAATCCAGGATCCATGCGAAAGCAACAGCTTCTGGATCGCCACGTCGCTTCGCTCCTCGCGATGACGGATTTAAACAGCCTTTCCCTAAGAGGGTGTTTACAAAATTATATTAGAATAACGGCCTTATTTCTTTC
>CAZVNY010000086.1:0-7304 GCA_964628785.1 uncultured Thiobacillus sp. | reverse complement strand
CTCATGCCGGTGTACCCGCTGCAGCTCGGCAACCCGTTCCGCCAGGCCCATGACGTCATACAGACGGGTATCCAGGCGTACGTACCTGCAGGCCGCCACCAGGGGATTGAGGGCGTGGCTCCTGGTGCCATTGGCCCCCATGGGGCTGTCATCCAGGGCCAGCATGAAACCCTGCTGGCGCAGGGCTTCGGCACGCTGGAGCAAGACGGCATCCAGGAGTTCGTCGGCCTGCAGGGCCAGGACCACCCTGTTTTTTGGGAGTTGTTCCACCAGGGGGTTGAGCAGGGTTTCCGGGGCGATGCCGAGAAAGGTCAGCTTGTCCCCCATCGCCTTGCGATGATCCAGGTCGATGGCGCTGACCAGCAGGTGCTCGTCCTGGATCTGCTGGAAGCTGCGTGCCCCGGGCAGGACCTCCAGGGGGACCCGATCCCGGCGTTTCAGCTCGAAGCCGATGATGTGCTCCTGCCCATCCAGCACCGGCTGGCGGGTGAGGAAACGTTGCATGGTCTCCAGCCCCTTGTATTGGGGCGCGGCTGCCCCCGGGCCGGGTTGTGCGAGCTTGCCGTGGATGATTTGCATGTTCATGTTACTGACGAGGTGGATGGCAGAAGGGGGTCAGGCCTGTGCTGTGGCATGTTTTTGCAGACGTTCGAACAGACTGCTGACTGCCCGGTCCACCAGGGCCACGCTGTCCACGATCCTGGCCTGTCCTTGGCGCAGCTTGTGGGCCAGGCCGCTGGCATTGATGGACACTGCCCGCTCCCCCAGACGATTGGTGAACAGATAGGTGCCCCGCAGCGGGCTGACCCAGGCCAGCTTGGCCCGCAGGGTGGAATGGTCGTCCAGGGTGAACTCGATCCAGGTACCCCGTTTCAATTCCCGCACCTGTTTGTCGAAATAGGCCTCTTCTGCGGGGCCGTCCATGGCCAGGCGGTCCTGGCCCACCACATCACCAATGACGATCTCTTCCGTCTCCATGGGGCCTGCAGGTACGGAGCTGATCTCCCGCAGGATGCGGTCATCGGTCTCCAGCTCGGTACCGGGTTCGGGTACCTCATGGAAGCCCGGCGTATCGAAGACATAGGCCTCGTCACAGGTGGCTGGAGTGATGATGGGACGGCGGGGCTCCTCGGGGCGCACCTGGCTGCGCCCCTGCATGCCGGCGTTGACGGCCTCGGCGTGGTATTTCACCAGGTTGGAGAAGAAACGATCCCGGGCCTCCCGGGTTTGGTGCGTTGCGTGGATGCCACCGTCCAGTTGCTTGAGCAGGCCCGGCAGCAGGGCCACCAGCCTTTGCCGTTCTTCCTTGGCCACCTTGGGGGTCAGGCTCCACAGCAGATCGTCCATGGTGGCCAGGGCCTTGCGCCAGGCCTCCCCGTCGGCTCCACCCCGCAGATACAGACCGCCCAGGTAGTTGGCCCAGGTGTCCTGCAGGAAGACATGGATGAATTCGGGTGCGTTGCTGTCCAGCAGTCTTGTCTGGACGGCTTCCAGGGCGATGCTACGAGCCAGGGCGGCCTGCTCGTTGTTCTGCAGGATCTGGGCACTGTGGCAGGCCCTTTCGTCCGCCAGCCGCTTTTCTTCACTGAGGAATTGACGCAGTTCTTCCAGGACCGTGGCGAAGATGTCCACCTTGTCCTCGAAGTCGTTGAGCACCCGCTGCACCAGCCCATCCACCATTTGGTACAGAGGGCTCTCCCGGCCCTCCGCCTCGTCCCAACCCAGGGCGGCATCTGCCAGGGCATCCAGCAGTCGCCGGGCCGGATGGGACTTCTGACTGAAGAAGGCCTTGTCCAGCATGGCCACCTTGAGGATGGGGATCTGCAGACGGCCGATGAGGGCCTTCATGGCATCCGGCAGACGATGGTCGTCCAGGATGTAGTCGAACATCAGGGCCACGATGTCCAGGGTCATGGCATCCACGGAGCCCATCTGACCCGCAGCTCCGGTGTTCTTGATGGCGCGCAGGACGTTCACCTGACCCGTGACCAGGACGCCCGGATCCACGCCGGCAATGGCCATGTTGCCCATGTCCCCCTGCTGGATTTGGGTCAGACGTTGCAACACCTGGCCGGAATCGATCTCCCCCTCGTTGGCCGCCTCGGCCATGCCGCTGCCGGGCAGGACAGGCAGCGTGCCGGGTGCGGCCAGGCCGGGGGTTGCGCCAATGCGGCCCATGGACATGAGCTGCTGCAACATGGCAAAGGTATCTGCCTGGCTGCCCTGGGGCCTGGCGTTGCCCTGGGAGGCATCCTGGGGGCTGACCTGTGTGGGCGTGCCGGCTGCGGCAGGGGTAGCGCGGCGTAGTTCGTGCCGGATGGCAGGCAAGACCCCCTGGCGGATCAACAGGGTGTTGAGCTTTGCGTATACCTCCAGCACCCGGGGGGGCAGATGGGTGTTGATGCGGGTCACCAGCATGAGCTTGACCTTGTTGCTGGCAGACAGGCTGCGGATGGCCTCCATCAGGGTCTCGCCAATGACCTCCGGAGCGATGGGATTGGGGCCCAGTCTCAGCTCCGGGTCGTCCAGCAACAGGCCCAGGCGCCTGTCCAGGCCGGGTAGGGCATCGCTGCTGCTCACCTGCAGGGCGTGGCTCACGGTATTGCCCGCCAGGGTCATTTCCAGTTCTTCCGGCTCCACCAGATTGAAGTCGGCGGCCGCCAGGCTTGCGTGTGGCTCTGGCTGCTGGATACCTCGCCGACGAGCGTCGTTGAAGCGTTGGAACAACTGGCGGCGAAAGCTGTTGATCAGGTTTTCCTGGTGATTGAGGATCTGATCTCGGGTGTCCATGTACAGGCAATACATGACATGGGTGGGGTTGCGACCGGCCAGATCCATGAGATCGCCGGCGGAGAGTTCCAGAGTCTGGGCAAAAACCGCCGACAGATCGCTCACCGCACGATCCCGGACGGTCTCGAGCAAGGACGGGGTACCAGCTGCCCCGGTTATTTGCATTTGTCCTAGGTTTCTCATCGCCAAAATGTCATTGAGCAAATCGTCCATGGTCCGGCCCCTTGCCTGTCGCCGGTCACGATTTGTGGCTGGCCAGGCATACGTTCATCGGGCATTCGTTCATCGCTCCGTACTCCCGGCTTGTTGGGGGAGAACTGGCCGGCCCACCGCTGTCGCGGCCATACCTGCTGGCAGATCTGCCTCACCCAGCAACCCCGCTGCCCTGGGGAGTTCCCTGTAGGCCGGAGGCTTTGCGTCACCGTCTTTCAACGGCTTTGCCCTGAGTAGGTGGAGTCGCTTGCAACCCTATACTCTTAAGCGCTTATCGGTCAGTGTAGAAAATCCTTTAGGCGCTTGTGCAGCGTTGTCATCAACGGTGTTTTGCAAGGCTTCAAAGGCGGCTCACCGGTTCCGGGCTGGGGGGATCAGCGCTGCAGCCCGGGAGAGCGTGGACAGTCCCCGTCAACGGATCAGGCTGGTCAGGGGTTCTTCGGCCGCACGCTGATCCACGGCCTCCATGTGATCGATGAGTTCCTGCAGATGGGTATCCAGGCTGGCCAGGGCAGCCTGGGGCATCTTTGCCAGGGCATCGCTGACCGGCCCGGTCAAGGGCCTGGGTGCCCTGGCAATGGCTGCCAGGCCTGGATCCGTCAAACGCAGACGCACCACCCGGCGATCTTCTTCGCTACGCATACGCTCGATCAGGCCGGTCCGAGCCAGTTTGTCCAACAGATTGCTGGCGGTTGAAATATGAATGGACAGGGCTTGGCTGAGTTGGCTCACGGTGATGTCCGGCTGTTCGGCGATGGTGGCCAGGATCCAGATCTGGGTGCTGCTGATGCCACAGGCTTTTTCCAGGGCCCGGGCATGCTGGCGCACGGCACCCACGACGATGCGGAATTTGCGCAGGGTTTCCAGGATGTGGGGCGAGGTCATGGGCAATCTCGCATCTCTTGATGGTTGCTGGTCTACAGAAGTCTTCTGTCGGGAAGAGTACGCACGTTCCATGCACTGCAGTGGATGCTGGGGAAAAGCCAGCCGGCGCTGCCCATCCTACTGATGCAGCATAAAAAAACAAAAATATTTTTGTATAAAACTATATTGCGAGATAATGTTTGCCTCAGGGTCAACATCACTATCAGGCATTGGCCTCCCGGCCAATACCACTATCGGAGGTTCAGCGTGTCCCATCAGGCAGGGTTTTTTATCTTGGCGCCAAGAAATCAGTGCACCCGTGGCTGACGGATTGGCAGGGTTTGGCTGGCTGCGTAGCAATGGCTGAACGTCTTTCTGTACAGGTGGATGCCGACATGCGATCAGCTGCCGGGCGTGACGCCACCACCATGCTCCTGTTGTTTGGCGAATTGCTGGCAGACTGTTTCTCGGATGGGGAAGTACCCGGGGGGGCGCCCTTCAACGTGGCCCATCATCTGGCGGGACTGGCAGGAGTGGCAGGGGGTGGTTGCCTGCAGCCCATCCTGGTCTCGCGTATTGGTGCGGATGCCCGGGGCGAGCGGCTGCTGGCTGCCTGCCGGGCAGCCGGTCTGGAGATCTCCGGCATCCAGCGGGATGCATGCCACGCCAGTGGCCGTGTGGACATACGCTTCGATGGGGATCATGGCCAACACCATTTCGAGATCCCGGCGCAACAGGCCTGGGATTTCATCCGGTATCCGCCCATCCAGGACCTGATACGCAGGCATCACCCCGAGCGCCTTTATTTCGGCACGCTGGCCCGGCGGGGTGCCTCCGGCCAGACCCTGCAGCGCCTTGTGCAAGCCCACGGGCTGGCGGGCTTCCTGGATGTGAATCTGCGCCCCCCCTGGGCGGACGTGGAGATCGTGGAGGCCTCCCTGAGCCAGGCCGAGACGGTCAAGCTGAATGCGGCGGAACTGAGCCAGCTGGCCGCCTGGTTTGCCCTGACACCCGACGATCCACGCCGCCAGGCGGAACAACTCCTGCAACGATTCGGCCCCGGCCGCGTGCTGGTGACCCGGGGTGAGCAGAGGGCCTGGCTTCTGGACGCCCAGGCAGGCTTTCTCGAAACCCCGACCACCGATGCGCCCGTGCAGGTGGTGGATACCGTGGGTGCAGGTGATGCCTTTGCCGCAGTTTTCCTGCTTGGCCTGACACGGTCCTGGCCTCTGCAGACCAGCCTGCAGCGCAGTCACCAGTTTGCCGCTGCCGTGTGCGGTCTGCGTGGCGCAGTGCCGGCAACCCCCGATTTCTACCAGCCCTTTCGCAGGGCCTGGGGCCTGGATCGGGAGATGCGTGGAGAACGGACGGCATGAACCCCCTGTATATCCTGATGTTGAGCGTGCACGGCCTGATGCGGGGCCAGGCACCGGAACTGGGACGGGATGCCGATACCGGCGGCCAGACCCTGTATGGGGTGGAACTGGCCAAGGCCCTGGGGCGTCATCCCGGCGTGGAGCGGGTGGACCTGCTCACCCGTCTCATCGAGGATCCGCTTGTCGCGCAGGACTATGCCCAGCCGGAAGAGACCCTGGGCCCCAGGGCACGCCTGGTGCGCCTGCCCTTCGGACCGCGCCGCTATGTACGCAAGGAGGCCTTGTGGAACCACCTGGATCCTCTCGTGGATCGCATCCTGTCCTGGCTGCGCCAGCAGGAACGCCTGCCCGACGTCATCCACAGCCACTATGCCGATGCCGGTTATGTGGGGGCCCAGCTCTCACAGTTGCTGGGGATCCCCCTGGTGCATACCAGCCATTCCCTGGGGCGTTGCAAGCGGCAGCGGCTGCTGGCCCATGGACGCAAGCCTCTGGCCCTGGAACGGCAATTCAACTTCAATCGGCGCATTGCCGCGGAAGAAAGCGTTCTGGCCAATGCCAGCCTGGTGGTGGCCAGTACACCCCAGGAGACCCAGGAGCAGTATGGTCTTTACGCAAGCTATCAGCCGGCCCGGGCCATCGTCATTCCCCCCGGAACCGACACCTCCCGCTTCGCCCCCCCGGGCAAGGCAAGCGTATCGCAAGAGGCCGCGGCCAAACTCGACCGCTTCTTCACCCGGCCACGCAAGCCCCTGATTCTGGCCATCTGCCGGCCGGAAGTGCGCAAGAACCTGGAACGTCTGGTAGAGGCCTACGGGCACTCCCCCAGCCTGCAGGAGCTGGCGAACCTGGCCATCGTGGCCGGCCAAAGGGATGACATCCGGGTCCTGCAGGAAGACCAGGCCCGGGTACTTACACACCTGTTGTTGGCGGTGGACCGTCATGACCTCTGGGGCAGGGTGGCCCTGCCCAAGACCCATCTGCCTGCGGACGTCCCGCATTTCTATCGCCTGGCGGCCAGGCGCCACGGCGTGTTTGTGAACCCGGCGCTGACCGAGCCCTTCGGCCTCACCCTCATCGAGGCGGCAGCCAGCGGCCTGCCCGTGGTCGCCACTGCCGATGGCGGTCCCCGGGACATCATCGCCCATTGCGACAACGGCTTGCTGGTTGATCCACTGGATACCCAGGCCATCGCCCAGGCCATTGAAAGCGTGCTCACTGACCCGGTGGCCTGGCGCCGCCGGTCCCGCAGGGGTATTTCGGGTGTGGCCCGGCACTACACCTGGGATGCCCATGTGGACAAGTACCTGAAAGCGGTGCGGCGCATGCTGCACAAGGGACGCAAGCAGGTGCGGCGGGATCAGGCGGCCTATCTGCATCCCCAGGGGGCAAGCCCCTTGCCCTTCGTGCAACGCATGCTGGTGAGCGATATCGACAACACCTTGATCGGTGATCAGGAGGCCATGCAGCACTTGATCGGCGTGTTGCGCAACGCAGGGCCCAGGTTGGGTTTTGCGCTAGCCACGGGACGCACCCTGGAGAGCACGCTGAACGTGTTGCGCCGCTGGCGGGTACCCATGCCGGACGTGCTCATCACCTCGGTGGGCAGCGAGATCCACTATGGCCGCACCCTGCGGGAGGATCTGGGCTGGGCCCGGCACATAAGGCAGCACTGGCGGCGGGATGAGCTGGCTGCCCTTTTTGCAGAAATCCCCGGCCTGAACCTGCAAAAACCGGAAAACCAGCGTCAGTTCAAGCTCAGCTACAACGTGGACCCCGAGCGCATGCCACCCATGCGGGCGTTGCGCGCCCTGCTACGGGGCCAGGGATTGCGCGCCAAACTGATCTATTCCCACCAGGCCTATCTGGATGTCCTGCCGGTACGTGCTTCCAAGGGCCAGGCGGTGCGTTACCTGGCCTACAAATGGGGGTTGCCCCTGCGCGCCTTCCTGGTGGCCGGCGACTCGGGCAACGATGAGGAGATGCTCTTGGGCGACACCCTGGGGGTGGTGGTAGCCAACCACAGCCCGGAACTGGAGGAGTTGCGTGACCAGGAACAGG
>CAZVNY010000085.1:0-7305 GCA_964628785.1 uncultured Thiobacillus sp. | reverse complement strand
ACCGGCGGAGGCCCTGCGCTATGAGTGAAGCGGTCGCATCCGGGGCGGACCCGTCTGCGCCGGTACTGGCCTGCAGCGGTCTGAAGAAGAGTTACTGGCAGGGCGCCGTGGAGGTGCCGGTGCTGGCCGGCATCGACCTCGAGGTGACCCCGGGCGAACATATCGCCGTCATGGGGGCCTCCGGTGCCGGCAAGAGCACCCTGCTGCACGTGTTGGGGGGCCTGGACAGACCGGATGCCGGCGAGGTGCGGGTGGCGGGGCAGTCCCTGTGGGCCCTGTCGGAGACCGCCCGGGGGCGTCTGCGCAACCGGGCCCTGGGTTTCGTCTACCAGTTCCACCACCTGCTGCCGGAGTTCACTGCCCTGGAGAACGTGGCCATGCCCCTGGACATCCGTCGCCAGGAAAGGACCAGCGCTCTGGCCGAGGCCGGCCGCTGGCTCACGGAGGTGGGTTTGGGGCATCGCCTGCAGCACCGTCCCGGTGAGCTGTCCGGTGGCGAGCGCCAGCGGGCCGCCATTGCCCGGGCCCTGGTGACCCGCCCCGCCTGTGTGCTCATGGACGAGCCCACGGGGAATCTGGACCGGCATACCGCCGCCCGCATCCAGGAGCTGCTCATGAGTCTGTCCGCACGGCATGGCACCGCCTTCCTCGTCGTGACCCATGACCCGGACCTGGCGGCCCGTCTGGGTCGCACCCTGCGCCTGGAGGACGGGTGTTTGACATAAGGCCATGGACTGGTATTTTTCAGCGATATCAACGGAATCACGAAAAACTGCCCAGAGGAGACAAAAGCCTGATGCATGCCATGCCCAAATCCGGGATTTGCCTGCTCTCCCTGTTACTCAGCCAGGCGCTGTGGGCGGCGGACCTGCCTGCGGATGCCGCGGTGGACCCGTCCGTTCCCACCATGACCCTGACGCCCAGGGTGGTGGTCAACAGCGGCCGTCTGGAGTGGGAGCCCTTCAACCGGGATCTGTCCGCCTGGCCCACCCTCAGCTACACCGACGGGCGCAGCACGGAAAAGCTGAGAAGGGTCAACTTCAGCGGCCCCCTCAACGGTGACCCGGCCCGGGGCCGGGACCTGGTCATGCGACGGGACAAGGGCTTTTGCGTGATATGCCATCAGTTCCCCGGCGAGGAATGGCCCGGCAGCTTCGGCATCTCCCTGGTGGGCTACAGGCTGAACCACTATACCGACGCCGACATCTATCAGCAGATCTTTGATGCCCGGGCGAACAATCCCCATACCGCCATGCCCCCCTACGGCACCAACCGGGTCCTCAACGATCAGGAGATCCGTGACATCGTGGCCTACCTGCAAACACTGGAGTGAGGGCCGGCATGCGCACACTTTTCCTGATCCTGCTTTGTTTGCTGGCCCCAGCCTCCCTGGCGGGGACCTCCCCCTACCGGGAATACGATGCCATGGAGGAGTACGTCCCCAATATCAAGGGGGATGCCTGGCTGTCCGGCGCCTATCACTTCTGGGCGGATCCGAAGAAACTGGACTGGCGCCTGGCGGGCAGCCCGGAGGACAATTGGAAGTTGAACTGGAAATTCATGGATCCTCCCTTCAACCAGAACATCCATGGCGGTCACTTTGCCCTGGACCGGGGTGAGGAGATTTACCGCGAGCTGAATGCAAAAGACGTTTTTGCCAGTTGCCTGGAGGCAAAAAAGGGCAATCTCAAGGGCCTGCGAGCCGGCTACCCCCGCTATCGCAAGGATCTGAAGCGCATCGTGGGCCTGGAGGAGGCCATCGAGCTGTGTGCCGCCCGCCAGGGCCGGGAGTTGCAGAACGGCAGCTATGACAACAGTGCCGTCTCCCTCTACATCGCCAGCCAGAGCTACGGCGTGCCCATCGCCATCCAGGTGGACAAGGGACCCATGCAGGAGGCCTTCCAGCGCGGCCGCAAGCTGTTCCACATGCGCACCGGTCGCTCCAACATGGCCTGTTCTTCCTGCCACACTCACCGGGTGGGTCTGAAACTACGCAGTGTGGCGGTCACTACCCCCTATGGCGATGCCGCCCATTTTCCCGTGTATCGCACCCGCTTCCAGCTGCAATCCCTGCACCTGCGCATCATCGAATGCAACCTGAACAGCGGCACCCAGCCCCTGCGTCCGGGCAGCACGGCCTATACCGATCTGGAGGTCTTTCTCACCGCCTTGAGCAACGGCTATCCGGTGAGCGTGCCCAGCGAGCGCAACTGAGGACCCGGCAATCGTGTTTCAGGCCTGACGGCTGCCGCTTTTCGTCCGGGCCTTGCGCCGCTTGAGGTAGGCCAGCAGGTACAGGCGCCAGCCCACCTGGACGGCCATGTAGCCCAGTGTCGCCAGGATGGCGGCCAGGATCAGGTTGCCCACCAGGAAGGTCTCCCCCAGGCTCAGCAGCCAGCGCCAGAATTCTGGGAAGAAGTCGCTCCAGGCCTGCTGTCCCCAGTCGAATTCGAATTCCGACATGCGGCCGCCCCGATCTCCCAGGACCCAATGCCCGATCTGGTAGGCGGCCACGAAGATGAAAGGCCAGGTGAAAGGGTTGGTGAGCAGGGTGGTGGCCACCGCCACGGGCAGGTTCACGCGGAAGATTATGGCCAGGATGGCCGCCGTCAGCATCTGGATGGGGCCCGGGATGAGGCCGCCGATCATGCCGGCGGCCACCCCTCCCGCCACGGAGTTGCGGTTCAGATGCCAGAGGTTGGGATGTTTCAACAGGGGGCTGGCCCAGCGCAGGTGGCGATGCTCCCGTACCGTGCTGTGATCCGGCAGGTATTTGCGAAAGAATTTGCGCGGCATGGGGTAATTGTAGGGTGGAAGCGGAAGTCAGGCAGCCACCGGATGGGGCGCCGCATGGATACCCGGGCGGGACCGTCCTGGGTTTCTGTGCCCGGGTTGCCCCATTGCACCCGAGTGAGATCCGCAAAAGCGCTTTTGTCGCTGGGGCAAGCCCGGCAAAATCCGAGGCATGGCTGTCCCGGGTCCGGTCCGGGGCCTCAGGGTAGTGTCTGGCGTGGCTTTTGCCGGGCCAGGCATCTATCCGCAGGAATGACAGCAAATAAACCGAGGAAACGCTGAACAAATCCCCTGCCGCCATTGCACACGCAGCGCGGCAATCCGGAATCCATGCGCAAGCAATGACTTCTGGATCGCCACGTCGCTTCGCTCCGCGCGATGCCGGATTCAATCAGCGTTTCCCTAAGGGAGGAACGTGTACCGTCTCGTCATCGTGGCCTTTGCCGCCGGCTGTGCCTGGCTGCAGACCCGACCGGTCCTGCCATCACTGGCTTGGCTCTGGATCCTGCCCCTGGCCGGCCTGCTGTTGGCCCGATGGCCTTCCGGTGCCTGGCTCCCAGGCCTGCGGCGCCTGGGCATTCTGGGCCTGGCCCTGGCGCTGGGCTTTTTCTATGCCGCCTGGCGGGCGGACCTGCGCCTGGCCGAGGCCCTGCCTCCTGCCTGGGAAGGTCGCGACATCCAGCTGACGGGCCGGGTCGTGGGCCTGCCCGAGGCCGCGGCCAGTGGCTTGCGCTTCGTGCTGGACGTGGCCCGGGTGGATAGCCCCGGGGCCCGGCTGCCCCAGCGTCTGCGTTTGGGCTGGTATGCCCAGGGGGATGAGGCCCTGCCCCACCTGTCGGGCGGGGACTGCGTCCGGCTGGGTGTGCGCCTGTTCCGCCCCCAGGGCAGCCTCAATCCCGGGGGCTTCGACTCTGAGGCCTGGCTGCTGGAACGGGGGATCAGGGCCACGGGCACCGTGCGGGACTTCAAGGGCCAGGCCGGGGACTGTCCGGGCCGGGCCCGGGCCGTGTTGGACCGTGGCCGGGAATGGGTACGGGGTCATCTGGCCCGGTCCCTGCGCGATTTTCCCTATGCCGGCGTGATCACGGCCCTGGCCGTAGGGGATCAGGACGCCGTGCCCAGCGGACAATGGACCCTGTTCCGGCAGACCGGCACCACCCACCTGTTCTCCGTGTCCGGCCTGCACATCACCCTGTTTGCGGCCCTGATCTACGCCGGCACCCGCTGGTTGTGGCGGCGCTTTCCTGATCTGAACCTGCGCCTGCCCGCGCAACGGGCGGGTATCGCTCTGGGCCTGCTGGCGGCCACCGCCTACACCCTGCTGGCGGGTTTCGGCATTCCCGCGCAGCGCACCCTGTTCATGCTGGCCAGTGCCGCCGCGGTGTCCTGGCTGGATCGCCGCACCGGCCCCAGCCGCATGCTGGCGGCGGCCTTGCTGGCGGTGGTGTTGCTGGATCCCTGGGCGGCCCTGGCACCGGGTTTCTGGCTGTCCTTCGCAGCCGTGGCGGCCCTGCTCTGGAGTGCTTCAGGCGCCAAGATACGGCAGGCGGCCTGGCGCACTTGGCTGCGCAGCCAATGGGCCGTCACCCTGGCCCTGATTCCCCTCCTACTGGCCCTGTTCCACGAGGTCTCCCTGGTCTCCCCCCTGGCCAATGCCGTGGCCATCCCCGCCATCAGCCTGCTGGGGGTGCCTCTGGCCCTGCTGGCCGGGGCCGTGCCCTGGGACCCCCTGGCCTGTCTGGCCCATGCCGTGGTGTGGGGGGTGATGTGGGTCCTGCAGGTGCTGGCGGCCCTGCCCCAGCCCGTGTTGCATGGCGCCGCCCCGGCTCCGGCAGTCTTGGCCCTGGGTCTGCTGGGGATGGCGCTCCTGCTGCTGCCCCGGGGCTTTCCCGCCCGCTGGCTGGGCCTGGTGCTGTGCCTGCCCCTGATTTTTCCCCGCCTGCCCGGCCCGGCCCCGGGGCAGGCCTGGCTCACGCTGCTGGATGTGGGCCAGGGCGAGGCCGTGCTGGTGCGCACCGCCAGCCGCAGCCTGCTGGTGGACGGCGGCCCCCAATTCTTCTCCGGCGAAGACGCCGGCAGCCGCACGGTGGCCCCCTGGCTCTGGTCCCAGGGCATCCGGCGCCTGGATGGCCTGGTGCTCACCCACGACGACCTGGACCACAGCGGTGGCGTGGCCGCCCTGCTGGCCAGTCACCAACCGACCTGGTTCCTCACCTCCCTGGCAGGCGTGCAGCGCCAGGAACTGGGCGCAACCGGCCAGGCCATCCTGGCCAGCCGTCCTGACGCCATCCCCTGTCGTGCCGGCCAGGGCTGGACCTGGGATGGGGTGCATTTCCGTGTCCTGCATCCCCCGGCCCACCACTATGGCCTGGATTACGCCGACAACGATCGCAGCTGCGTCATCCATGTCCAGGCCGGTGGCCACAGCGCCCTGTTGACGGGGGACATCGAACGGCTGGCGGAGATGAACCTCATGGAACGGGATGCGCTGACGCAGACGGATGTGCTGGTGGTGCCCCATCACGGCAGCAAGAGCTCCTCCACGGCGGCATTCCTCGCTGCCGTGGGACCCCGCCTGGCCCTGATCCCCGTGGGCCACCGCAACCGCTATGGCCACCCCCATTCCGAGGTCCTGAGCCGCTACCGGCAGCGGGGCACCACGGTCCTGCGTACGGATCGGGCAGGTGCCGTGACCGTGCGTCTGGGGGGTGCAACCCTGGAAGCCGAAACCGCCCGCACCAGTGCGGCGCGGTACTGGCATGCAAGGCGTTGAGTCTCCGGCACAGCTGTATGCAAGGGGGGCATGCTTGCCGCGAGGCAGAGTCCTCGCCGTGGCCTGTGCAACTCGAAGTACGGGGTTGCCGGGGCCGATATCAAGGTGATCGTGCTGGCGTATCGGATTCGCGGCGTTTCTCGAAGCGATAGAAAAGATTGGGCTCCGAGACGATGTAAATGCTCCCGTCGGGCCCCACGGTCAGGCCTTCGGCCTGGGGCACAGTCTGCCGTAGCCCGCTGGCGCCCGACCACAGGGGCAGGACACCGAGGATTTTTCCGGCACGGGAATATTCCGTGACCAGTGCGGATTCCTCGCTGAGCAGCAGTAGGTTGCCCGTTTCATCATGTACGGCAAGGGATGCCAGATCGTTACCCAGGACGCCAAACCAGTTGTCTGGGTGCCAGACCCGGAAGTGGGGTTTTGATCCTGGTCGTGCCGGCAGCAGGCCATGCATGAACAGTACGCGCCGAGGACGTTTTTCGTTGGCCAGCAGCAATTCGGAGCGGGAGGCATCCCAGGAGATGCCCTCGAACCCACGATTGGACAGGTGCTTGAAGTCCAAGGCCGGACTCGTTGTCTCTTGGATATGGGCAATGTGTGTAATTTCATCGATCCTTACCCAGAGCAGCTGATTGCGTGCCTCATCTGCGACCACGAACAGGTCGTCGTGGATGTGCGAAATGCCTTCCGGGTCACCAGCCCCTGGCAGATCGATATACCGCAACAATTCGCCCTCGCGGGAAAGCTCTGCGACGGCAGGTGGATTATTGATGGCAGTGAACAGTGTGTTGCTGTGGGGGTTGTAGGTCAGGCCCGAAGTGTTCTTCGTCAGACCCCGGATGGGGCGTGCCTCGATGCTGACCATGTAGTCAGACAGTCCCAGGGCGGGTGTGCTCTTGGATGCCTGATGCCAATGCTCCGCCATATACCAGACGGCCAAGCGCGCCCAGTTGAAATACATGAAGGCGATAATGGCAACGGATGCCAGCGTTGCGAGCAGCAAGCGCCATGCAGGGGGTGAAATTCTGCTCATGCCACTCGTCTGGTCGGTGATCTGCTGGTCAGTGTACAGACGGCACGGGTCGTTCTCCAGGCACCATCGTATGGGGACTGCGTGTGCGCTGCAGGCAAAAGGGACATGCGCTAGACATGGGTCGTGCAGGTAAAGCGGTGTCCAATCTGCCCATGCCCGGTCCGACTTCCAGGGAAACGCCGAACAAATTCATTGCCGTCATTATTGCGCGCGCAGCGCGGCAATCCAGAAGCCATTGCTTGCGCATGGATTCTGGATTGCCACGTCGCATCGCTCCTCGTGGCGACGGATTCAATCAGCGTTTCTCTAGCTGATGCCGGTGGGCGAGACCGGGTTGCGCAGGCGGATGTGCAGCTCGCGCAGCTGTTTTTCGTCCACCGTGTTGGGGGCGTTGGTCAGGAGGCAGCTGGCGCGCTGGGTCTTGGGGAAGGCGATGACGTCGCGGATGGATTCGGCACCGGCCATGAGGGTGACCAGGCGGTCCAGACCCAGGGCCAGGCCGCCGTGGGGCGGGGCGCCGTATTTCAGCGCCTCCAGCAGGAAGCCGAATTTCTCCTGTTGTTCTGCCGCGCCGATGTTGAGGGCGGCGAAGACCCTTTCCTGGATGTCTTCCCGGTGGATGCGGATGGAGCCGCCGCCGATCTCCCAGCCGTTGAGCACGATGTCGTAGGCCTTGGACAGGGCCTGGCCGGCGTTGTCGGCG
>CAZVNY010000084.1:0-7427 GCA_964628785.1 uncultured Thiobacillus sp. | reverse complement strand
CAGCCCGGGCCCTGCAGGGTGGCCTCCAGTTCCCGGGCATGCTGCACGGCCTCCTCCGGACTCCAGTCCGGGGGCAGGCCTGCGTGCACCATGAGCCAGTGGTCCTGGCGATGGAGCATGGGTCGATGCCGTAGCCAGGTGAGGAGGCCTTCCCGATCCGCCGCCCCCAGGATCATCTCCAGGGTGTCCTTGCGATGGGGGGGCACGAAGCCTTCCGCCACCGCCAGGAGGTGCAGGTCGTGGTTGCCCAGCACCGCCACCACACTGTCGGCATGGGCCACGCACCAGCGCAGCACCGCCAGGGAGTCCTCCCCCCGGTTCACCAGGTCCCCGGTGATCCAGACCTGGTCCCGGGCCGGAGTGAAGTCCAGGCTGTGCAAGAGTTCCAGAAAGGCCTGATGACAGCCCTGGATGTCGCCGATGACGTAGGTGGCCATGCCGCCTCAGTCCCGGGGTTGCGAGTCTTGCAGCGCCATCAAGGGGCGCATGGCCGCCAGCAGGTTGGCGAAAAGCTGGGAATGGCGTGCTTCCTGTTCCGCCAGCAGGGCCTTCATCTGGAAGCGTTGCATGGGCATGGCAAAACAGGCCGGACAGTTTTCGTGCACCACCGGCAGACCGGCATTCCTGGCGAAGTCCCGGGTCTGGCGCTCCCGAGCATAGACGAGGGGGCGGATGATGCGCACGTCCCCGGCGTCGTTCAGATAATGGGCCTGCATGGTGCGCAGCTTGCCGCCAAAGAAGGCGCTCATGAGGAAGCTCTCCGCCAGGTCATCCAGGTGCTGGGCCAGGGCCAGGACGTTGTAGCCATGTTCCCGGGCGATGCGGTAGAGGATGCCTCGCCGCAGACGGGCGCAATAGGCGCAGAAGGAATTCCCCTGCATGTGTTCGGCTGCGGAGGCCACGATGGGCTGGGATTCGTAATGATAGGGCACCCCCAGGGCGGCCATGTAGGGCTTCAGGGGGGAAGGGTCGTATTCCGTCGTCTGGGGATCCACGGTGCAGGCCGCCAGGCTGAATTTCACCGGTGCCTTTCTCTGCAGGTGCAAGAGGATGTGCAGCAGGCTCAGGCTGTCCTTGCCACCGGACAGCCCCAGCAACACCCGGTCTCCATTCCGGATCATGGCATAGTCGCCGATGGCCCGGCCGGCGGCCGTCAGCAGGGGGCGGGAGGGTTTGCAGGCCGTGACCGAGCCTTGCGGGGACAGGCTCATAGCAGGGGTTCGACGATGGCGCTGAGCCGGGCTTCCGACATCTCACCCACCAGGCTGGATACCGCCCGGCCCTGGCGGTCGAAGACCACGGTATAGGGCAGGCCGCCAAGGTGGTTGCCGGCGGCCCGTGCCAGGTCTGAGGCCGCCAGGCCGCCCAGCAGGACGGGATAGCGCATGCCCATTTGGCCCACGAAGGGTTGCACCTTGTCCGGGTCGTCCAGGGCCACGCCCACGATCTGCAGGCCCCGCTCCCCCAGGCGTTGCTGCAGGCGCATGAAGCCCGGGATCTCCCGCAGGCAGGGCGGACACCAGGTGGCCCAGAAGTTCAGCACCATGACCTTGCCCAGCCATTGCCTCAGGGCTTGGGGCCTGTGCTCCAGGTCGGGCAGTTGACTGTCCCAGACCTGGACGATGTTTACCTGCTCCGGTGCGCCCCTGTGGCTGGGGCCGGTCTCGGCGGGTTGGCGGCCGGCCAGCCAGGAAGTGGTGGCCAGGCCCGCTGTCACCAGGGAGAGAACCAGCAGGGCGCGTCTTTGCCCGCCCACGTCACTGCAGGGCGCTGTCGATGCTCTGCAGGAACTGGTCTGCCTTCTCGTAACCCACGACCCGGTAGGGACGCTCCTGACCCTGGGCATCAAAGAAGATGATGCCAGGGGGGCCGAACAGCTTGAAGCGGGCCAGCAGGGCCTTGTCGTCGGCGTTGTTGGCGGTGACGTCGGCCTGCAGCAGCACCACGTCCTGGAGCCGGGCCTGGACCCGGGCATCGGTGAAGGTGAAGCGTTCCATCTCCTTGCAGGATACGCACCAGTCCGCATAGAAATCCAGCATCACCGGCTTGCCCCGGGCGGCCGCCACGGCCGCATCCAGTTCCTCCGGGTTTTTCACGCGCTGGAAACTGAGCTGCGTCGTGCTGGCTGCGGGACCGCCTGTCCCGCCCTGGAAGACGGCCAGGGGCTGCAGCAGGTCACGACTGCCACCCAGGGCACCCAGCAACATGGCCACGCCGACGAGCAGGACGATGACCCCCACCCCCTTCCAGAAGCGGGTAAAACCCTTGGCGTTGACGGCCAGGGGTTCCAGGGCATGCAGGAACATGGCGGAGATGATGAGCAGGGTGGCCCACAGCAGCATGGTCAACACGGGTGGCAGCAGGGGCGAGATGAGCCAGATGGCCACGGCCAGCAGGGCCACACCGAAGAATTGCTTCACCGCCTCCATCCAGGCACCGGCCCGGGGCAGCAGGGCACCGGCGGACAGGCCCACGGCCAGCAGAGGCACGCCCATGCCCAGGGCCAGGACGAACAGGGACACGCCGCCCAGCACCACGTCACCGGTCTGGCTGATGTAGAGCAGGGCACCCGCCAGAGGCGCGGCCACGCAGGGGCCCATGATCAGGGCCGACAGAGCCCCCATGATGAAGACTCCGCCAAAGTGGCCGCCCTTGACCTTGTTGCTGGTCTCGGTGAGGCGGCTTTGCAGGAAGCTGGGCATCTGCAGCTCGTAGAAGCCGAACATGGCCAGGGCCAGGGCCACGAAGATGGCGGCTCCGGCACCCAGGGCCCAGGGGTTCTGCAGGGCGTTGGAGATGAGAGTGCCGGACAGGCCGGCAAAGATGCCGATGGCGGCATAGGTCACCGCCATGCCCAGGACATAGGCCAGGGACAGGGTGAAGCCCCGGGTCTTGGTGATGTTGCTGCCACCGCCGACGATGATGCCGGAGAGGATGGGGATCATGGGGAAGACGCAGGGCGTCAGGGACAGCAGCAGGCCAAAGCCGAAGAAGCTGAGCAGGATCAGCCAGAAATTGCCACCCTGGAGGATCTCGGTGATACGGCCGGTTTCCGAGGTGTCGGTAGTGGCGGCTACCGGGGCCTGCTCGGCTGTGCCATCCGTACTCGCGACCACGGGCGTGGCCGTGAGATCTACCTCCAGCTCCACCTCCTGGGGTGGGTAGCAGATACCCCGGGGCTCATTGCAGCCCTGGTAGGTGGCGGCCAGTCTGATGGTCCTGGCATCGGCCGGCAGCCCGCTCAGGTTGATGCCCACGTTGAAAGGCTGGTGGTACACGAAGGTCTTGCCAAAGATGGGGTCGTCCTTCTCGTCCGCCTTGGCATGTTCCAGGCCGGTTACGCTGACTCCGGCGGGTTCCAGCACGCTGAACTGGATCTTGTCCCGGTAGAGGTAATAATCCGGGGCCACAGTGAAGCGGGCCTCCAGGCCTCCCCCCTGGCGCGGGGAAACGCTTACCTGAAAGGCCTCCTCCGGCGAGAGAAATTCCGGTTCCTCATCACTGCCGAAGAGGTTGGTCATATCCTTGAGACGTGCCAGAACCTCACTGCTTTGTTGCTGCAGACCCGGCTGTGCGCTTGCAGCCTCAGAGACCTGTGCCGTGGCAACCTCGGCCGGGGGTGGGGTGAAGGCAGCACGGGTCGCGCTACTGGCTGTGGCCGCCACCGGGTGGATGCTCACCCTGGCTTCTTGGGGCGGGTAACACACCCCCAGGTCGGCACAGCCTTGGAACTCCGCCTTCAGGGTAAAGGGCCCACTGGCGGCGCGGGTCAGGGGGATGAGGACGCGCAAGTCACCGCGATGGGTCTCCATGCGGCCAAAGAACTCGTCCTGGATGACCTTGCCCTTGGGCATGCTGGGGGTTCCCAGCTGCACATCCTTGTCGGCGGTGAAGTTGAACTTGGTGTGGTAGAGGTAATAGCCCTTGGCGATCTGGAAGCGGGCCTCCACGCTGCCCGGTTCCGTCTGCTGGGCAGAGAACTGGAAGGCCTTCTCCGGTTCCAGCAGTTCGTCTTCCGCCAGGCTGGCAGCAGGGACCAGACTCAGGGCACACAGCAGGGGCAGGATGAAACGGTGCAGAAAGGGGCGGTTCATGTCGGCTCCACTCAGGCCGGGGTCGGGGCGGTGACCGTGTCGGCCACCCAGCGCAGATAATCAGGCAGGCCGGCTGTGATCCCCAGGGCGATGATTTCAGGCAGCTCGTAAGGATGCTGCTGTGTTATGTAGGTCTCCACGGCAGGGTAAAGTTTCGCCGTGGTCTTGATCAATAAGGGAATCTCCCCATCTTCCTGTAAGTCACCCTGCCAATGGTAGAAGGACAGGCAGGGCGCCATTACATGCACGCAGGCTGCCAGCCGGTTCTCCACCAAACCTTTTGCCAGGCGCTGGGCGGATTCCACATCGGGCAGGTTGGTGAGGATGATGAGGGCTTCAGACACGCGGACTGATAGGGAAAGAGATGAGATCGGGATTCCTGGGCATTATAGCCGGCGGCTTTTTCGCTCTGGAAATAGTAGGAATTGTCCTCATGGCCGGAAAAATCGGTGTTCTGGCCACGTTTGCCTGGTTGCTGGCCGGGGTGCTGCTGGGGGGCTGGCTCATCCGCAGTGCCGGCACGGGTTTCATGCCGGAACTGGTCCAGGCCACGGCGGGGGGGCGGGACCCCTTCAGTGTCATGTGGCGCACGGGCCGGCGTTTCCTGGCCGGGGTGTTGTTCATCTTTCCGGGGCCCTGCAGCGATGTGCTGGCCCTCTTTCTGCTGTTGACGGCCGGTCTGCCCCGCAACACCGATACCGGCGGCATGGGACGCCGGCATGACGGCCCCTTCGCGGGTATGGAGCAAGGGCATCAGGGCCCCCGCAGGGCAGGGGGCGGGGTGGATGATGGCGTCATCGAGGGGGAATTTCGGCGGGAGGATTGAGCCTGCAAGGCCTTGCCGGTCAAGGTGCAAGCCGCAAGACATGGCTTGTCCGGGATTTGACGCCCGCATGCGGGTCTTTGCCGGTTACAGGTCGTAGGCGTAATCCACACACAGGGGGGCGTGGTCGGAAAAGCGCGCCGCCTTGTAGACAGTGGCTGAGCGGGCCAGAGCGGCGATATCCGGGGTGGCGATCTGGTAGTCGATGCGCCAGCCCACGTTCTTCGCCCAGGCCTGTCCCCGGTTGGACCACCAGGTGTAGGCCTCGCCGGTATGCTGAGGATGGAGTCGGCGATAGACATCGACGAAGCCCAATTCCTCGAACACCTGGCCGAGCCAGGCCCGCTCTTCCGGCAGGAAGCCGGAATTCTTCTGGTTCGATTTCCAGTTCCTGAGATCGATCTCCCTATGCGCGATGTTCCAGTCACCGCAGAGGATGACCTCATCCCCCGACTTGGCCAGGGCTTCCAGATGAGGTCGGAAACGCGCCATGAAGCTGAACTTTGCCGCCTGACGTACCTCTGAACTGGAGCCGGAGGGCAGGTACAGGGAGATGACCCGCAGATTACCGTAGCGCAGTTCAAGATACCGGCCTTCGCTGTCGATATCTGCCATACCCAGGCCCTCGACGATGTGATCCGGTGGCTGTCGTGCATACATGCCCACGCCGCTGTAGCCCTTTTTCTCGGCGTAGTGGAAGTAGCCATGGTAGCCGGGTGGATTGCGTATCTCCGGACTCAGGTCGGCGGTCTGGGCCTTGAGTTCCTGGAGACAGACGAGGTCGGCCTCCTGCCGCGGGAGCCAGGCATGGAGGCCTTTGTTGGCAGCGGCACGAATGCCGTTAAGATTCAGGCTGATTACACGCATAAGTCTTGTTGGATTTAGGAGTTGCAGTGCAGGCCTTCAAAAGCGCCTTTCTCGATCTGGCCATAGAACAGAAAGCCTTGCTCTTCGGTGAGTACAAGACCAAGGCCGGACGCATGAGTCCATATTTTTTCAATGCGGGCCGCTTCTGCGATGGCGCATCCCTGAAGCGGCTGGGCGAATTCTACGCCAAGGCCATTCTGGCCTCGGGTCTGGCCTTCGACGGCTTGTTCGGCCCCGCCTACAAGGGCATCCCCCTGGTGACCGCCATTGCCATTGCCCTGGCAGCGGAAGGCCGCAACGTGCCCGTGACCTACAACCGCAAGGAGGTCAAGGACCATGGCGAAGGCGGCGCCCTGGTGGGTGCCCCCCTGGAGGGCGACATCCTCATCGTGGATGACGTGATCACCGCCGGCACTTCGGTACGCGAGTCGGTGCAGTTGATCCGTGGCGCCGGTGCCCGACCCTGTGGCGTGGCCATCGCCCTGGATCGCCAGGAACGGGGCCTGGGACCCCTGTCCGCAGTGCAGGAAGTACGCCAGCAATTCGACATGCCCGTCATCAGCATCATCGATCTGGACGACCTGAGCCAGTACCTGGGGGCAAGGCCCGACCTGGCGGCCACCCTGACGGCGATCCGGGCCTATCGGTCCATTTACGGGGTGCAGCATGAGTAAGGCCGCGTTTCTCCGTCCTGTCTGCCGCATCGGGGTTGCCGCCCTGCTGCTGGGCAGTCTGCAGATGCCTGCGGCAGCGGCCACCTACCGCTGGGTGGACAGCAATGGCCGGGTGCATTACAGCGACAGCATGCCCCCCCAGCAGGCCGGCATGGGACACAGGGAGCTGGACAAGCAGGGACGCGTGCTGAAGGAAGTGGAACGCACCCGCCGCACGGCGGAAGAGCAACGCCGGGCGGAAGAGGCCCGGCAGCGGGCGGAGTTGGAGCGTCAGCGCCAACAGGAAGAGCAGCGCCGGGACCGGGCCCTGCTCTCCAGCTTTACCAGCGAGGCGGAGATCGACCTGGTGCGGGATCGGGCCCTGGAACTGGAAAGGCTGCAGGTGGACAGCCTGCAGGCCCAGCTGCACAACGCTTCGGCAAAGCTCAACTACGCCAACGGCGAGATCCAGAAGTACAGTGAACCGGGCCGCGCCGTGCCCCGCAGCTTTGTGCTGCTGCGCGAGGAGGCCCAGGAGGACCTGCTGCGCATCGGCGAGATGCTGCGCCAGCGTCAGAACAATCAGGACATGATCCGGGCCAAGTACGAGGCCGACAAGCTCCGCTTCCGGGAGCTGAAGGTCCGGGGCAACCGTTAACCCGCCAGTTTGCTGCGCAGCAACGCGTTCACCTGGGCAGGGTTGGCCTTGCCCTTGGTGGCCTTCATGACCTGGCCCACCAGGGCATTGAAGGCCTTTTCCTTGCCGGCGCGGAATTCCTCTACCGACTTGCCATTGGCGGCCAGTACCTGGTCGATGATGCCTTCCAGCTCGCCGCTGTCGGACATCTGCCTGAGGCCCCGGGCCTGGATGATGGCATCCACTTCGCCGCCTTCCGACCACATGACCTCGAACACCTGCTTGGCCAGCTTGCCGGACAGGGTGCCGTCCTGGATGCGGCCCAGGAGCCAGGCCAGTTGGGGCGCGGAGAT
>CAZVNY010000083.1:0-7465 GCA_964628785.1 uncultured Thiobacillus sp. | reverse complement strand
GCATCATGCGCAACCGTAAGACGCAAGGCTTCACCCTCATCGAGCTGCTGATCGTTATCGCGATCATCGGCATCCTCGCCGCGGTGCTGATTCCGAATCTCCTTGGTGCACGCCGCACCGCAAACGACCGCGCGGGCGAGGCCTACATGCGCAACGTGTACACGGCCGCCCAGGCCGCCATGGCTGAGAACGTGAACCTCGTCACGGTTGAAACCGACTGCTCGGCCGGTTACACCCCCGCAACGGGGAGTTCCTACACGGTGAAGGCGTGGGCGCAGATTACCGATTGCGATATTGATGCTGATGGCGGATCGGTCACCGCTACGTGGACCGGCGGCAACCTCACCGGCGGCACCCTGCCCTGAGACCACGTTTCTTAGCGCGTCCCTAGCAACAGTCTAAGAACCTCGCGACCCCGCCCCAGTGGCGGGGTTTGTCTTTGGTCTTGCGCTCCACCTACAGTCAAGGACCTATCGTGTGCCCAAAGTAGTGGCTTAGAGGCGGTCAACATCCGTGTCGCGGTGTAATCACATTGGGCATGGGTAATCTTTTCGCGCAGGCCCGTCGCTGCCTTCTTTTATCGTGGCGATGCATTGCGGACTGCCGCATGAAGGCGGCTACTGCGGAGAACCGTGCTGGGGTTGCCCAGGTAGTAGCAACGTCTTGCCAACAGACCACGTTCGGAGAGAGGAGACCCCCTCATCTGGGGTGAGCCCACCTGTTGCCATGTTCCATAATGAGGGCACCAGAATGGATTGCCTGAATTAGCGATCGGCACGGTTGCTACGGGGAGGAGAAGTCTCAATGCAGCGAAGTCTCATGAAGAGACGAGAACAAACGGCCGGGTTCACATTGATAGAAGTCCTGATAGTCCTCGCCGTCTTCGGCATCCTGGTGGGCCTGGCAAGCTGGGGTCTCGCTGGCCTGAGGCAGCGTGAGGCGGTCGATTCATCCGTCTTCACCCTGCAGCAAGACATCAACCGCATCCGCACCGAGGCGACGAAGGACGGCGACAGCCACCGCCTCACGGTCCTGTCGGGCAGCCAGTACGCGTTGGCGAGGCGCTCGGGCGCAACCTGGGTTACGCAGGCCACCAAGACGCTGAGCAGCGGCGTTGCGTTCGTTGCTCCGTACACCAACTACACGGTGGAGTTCGACTCGCGCGGCTTCGCGACCTTCTCCCCGGCGGGCCTGACGTTCCGCCTTTCGGATGGCACCACCACGAAGTCGGTCATGCCGGCCATGAGCGGCATCTCGAGGGTTTGGTGAGAAGCGTGCGGCAGCCTGAGCGCACCAAAGGCCTCACGCTGGTCGAGGTGCTCATCGCCCTGATGATCATCACGGTGGTGGTGGCGGCCTCCGTACCCATCATCATCTCGTCCATGCAGTCCAGCGCCGACAACCGCATCCGGGCGCAGGCCGTGGCGGCCACCGAGGTGTGGCTCGACCGGTTCCGCGCGAAGTCGCTTGACTTCTCGACGTTCTCGGCGGGTGTGGACTACCCGTACGATTACGATTTCGGCGCGGACCCGACGTTCGTTGCGGCGGCCGACCCGAACCCGGCGGCGTTGAACGCCGAGTGGCAGCCCTTCTCGTACAGCGTGAGGACGACCACTTTCACCACGGATCCGCTCATCTGGCGGGTGGACGTCGCGACCACCTACCGACGAACCAACCAGGCCGAGGGGACCTTCGATGTCTCGACGCTCATCGAACAGTAAGGCGGCCGGCTTCACGCTGGTGGAGATGCTCATCTCCGCGGCCATCGCCCTGATAGTCCTCGGGATCGCCGGTTACGCGCTCACGACCTCCTTGAGGACGAAGGCCCGCGAGACGCAGTTGGTGGAGGTGCAGCAGAACGTCCGCGCGGCCATGCAGCTGGTATCGCAGGATATCCGCGCCGGGGCCTTCACGCGGCTGTGGAACAGCCCGGCGTGTTCTTACGGCGTTTGTAGCTCCGGTGATCGGATCGCCGTCGTTACCACCGACGGGGTCATGACCACCGTCGCGGCCAATCCGGGGGTCACGTTCTCCGGGGTGACGCAGACGAACATCTGCGATGCCCGCCAGTTCCAGGTGGGCGACCTGGCCATCGTCTCCAACGGCTCCAACTCGCAGTTGGTCGAGATCACGCAAGTAGAACTCCTAGCCAACCATGCGCAGCCTTGCTCTACGACGGGAAGCGGCAACCGCGACCGCATACGCCACGCGGCAGACAGTATCAGCGGCATCTGGTCCACGACGAACTACGTGTTCCGCACGGCGTTGGCCACCTACAGCCTCCAACCCGACCCGGTGGACGCGTCCCGGCAGGTGCTCTACCGCCGCACGGGCCTGAGCGCGGAGCGCGCCCAAAGCGGCATCGTGGCCTTCGACATCGCAGAGCTGAGCTTCGAGTACGGCGTTCCGGTCGACCCAACGGCCGCCGCGTCGACGCTCGTCTTCTACGACGACCTGACGGCGGCGGCAACTGCCATGGGCGGAGGTTACACGGTGAACCCGCGCGACACGACAGGCACCTACATAGGTGAGGAGATCCGCGCCGCCCGCGTGACGATCACGGGCCGCACGCCCGGGCCGCTGCCCTCGACCGGAGCGCCGGGCGAGTTCACGCTTACCGAGACGGTGGAGTTCAGACGATGAGGATACGAACCGGTACACGGCAACGGGGTTTCGCGCTGGTCACGTCGCTGATCGCGCTAGTGCTCGTCTCCGCGATCATCGCCCTACTAGCGTTCATGTCCGTCTCCGACCTCAGGCAGGCGCGGGCCACCGTGGTGCAGATGCAGGCCCGGGCCATAGCCGAGGCGGGGGAGACGTACGGACGCTACGCGATGAGCGTGGCCGCCCAGCCCACCATCCGGTCGGAGCTGCGGGGGCTGATGACCGTTAACGCGAACCCAGAGACCCAATGGGTGATCAACTCCACGCGCTGGACGGACGCGAGCAACCGGATCCAAGCGGCGCTCAACGCCTCGTTCCAGACGGTCGCCGCGGCGAACCTGAACGGCATCGGCTCCGCGCAGGTGGCCTACGAGTTCAAAAACTTCCGCGGCGGCACCCGCTCGCGCTCCTCGCAGACCTACCTGGTCGATTACCGCGTCGTGTCCACGGGTACCGCCGCTGATGGCGTGCGCCGCGTCGAGGACCTGGGTGTACTGGAGATCCAGCTCGGCAAACCTTCACTCTCCCAGTACCTGTTCCTGGTAGACAACGCCCAGGGCAACAACGGGTTCTTTCCCACGGGGACGGTCTTCAACGGACCAGTGCATGCCAACGGCAACTGGGGGTTCTGGGGCAAGCCCGTCTTCATGGATACGGTGACGACGGCCGCTGACGGCGCCTACTTCTGGAACGCCGGCGGGACCTGCTCGGGGGGCAACCCGACGTACGTCCGAGGAGACTCCAGGCCGCCCTGCACGGTTCCAGACTTCAGGAAGGGCTTCACGCGGAGTGCCCCCTCCGTGGACCTGCCTACTTCCGCCATGTCGCAGCAGCGCGCGGCGCTGGGCTTGGACCCTGAGGTAACGAGCTCGCCGAGCAACGCCCAGATCTGCACGGCTCTGGGCCCCGGGGTCTGCAACGCCGGCAACGTGCTGCCGAACGGCGTGTACCTCCCCAACTCAGGTGGCGTCATCACGGGCGGCATCTACATCCAGGGGGGTGTCACCGAGCTTCTCCTCGACGGCAGCAGCAGGGACGGCCGGCAGGTCTACCAAGTCAGACAAGGTACGCGCACCTGGACCATCGAGCTCGACTACCTTACGAACCAGACCCGGGTGACCACCCCAGCCGGCTTGACGACCGTTTACACGGGTTTGCCGAACGGCACCACGCCGGTCGGGTCCGGCGGGCCCACTGGCCAGATCTACGTGACCGGCCAGATCGATTCGCTGATCGGCCCCGGCAGGACCGGAGCGGTAGCGAGCAACGCCCCGGACCACCCGGTGCCGAGCCAGATCCGCCCGGCCCTGGCCCTGGAGACGGAGTTGAACATCACGGCCGTGAACGCGATACGGCTGCGCAGCGACCTGGTCTACGAGTGCGACCCGGCGGCCTTGGGCAGCAGCGCCTACCTGGCCGCCAACCCGAGGTGCAACGTGGGTGCGGGGAACAACGTAGACACCGTGCTCGGCGTGATGTCGTTGAACGAGAACGTGGAGATCACGACCAGCACCCCCGACGAGCTGTTCCTGTGGGGCTCCTACCTGGCCGGCAGGTCCAACAGAGGGCTCACGGTGGAGAACTACAACACCCGGGCCGCTCAGGGCAAGCTGCGGCTCTTCGGCGGCCTCATCCAGTCCGTCGATCAGTTCCGCGGCACCATCAACAACAACGGTTCGCTCCGGACAGGCTACATCGAGACCTACGACTACGACCTGCGCTTCGCGAACGGTGCCGTTGCCCCACCGAACTTCCCTACGGTGCGCACGTTCGACGTGCAGACCCTGATCCCCGTCGCCCTGGGGTTCAGGGAGTACTAGCGGCGTCACTTTCTCCGCAGCCCGTTAGAGGCGCGTGTCGCAGGGTCACAGATTGACCCTGCGGCACGTTCTTCGTGGGGTCCACGAGGTCCGTTGAGTTCCCGCTGTCGGCTGTGGTCAACTTCACACTGCGGTACCAGGAACGCCGTTCACCACGCGTATCCCCTAGCAGGGGGTGAGGAACGCAGGAGGCCGCGCATAGACTCCGGCCTATGGAAGACCTCCCGGCCGTTCCCCCGCCTCACGCGGAGCCCAGGGGACCCGAAACCGAACCCGTCGAACGCCCGTTTACGTCCCGCCGCGAAGCGCGGTCGAACCGCGGCTTCACGATCATCGAGATGCTCGTCATCCTGGCCATCCTGGGCGTACTTCTTGCGCTGTTCGCGTTCATGGGGCGCGGGGCACTCGATACGCAACAGGAGAAGGCCGCCATCAGGTCCATCCAGCAGTCCGTATGGCAAGGCGCTTCCGCAGCCTCCGCGCGCGGTCGTAACACCGAGCTGAAGCTCGTGGGGCGCAACGTCGAGGTGCGCGAGGTCGGCAGCGGACGCCTGATCCGCACGGAAGAGCTACCCAACGGAGTGACGACCAACTTACCTACGCTCGTCTTCACCCCTCCGGGGAAGATCAGCGACGCCAGCTTCGCGTTGGTCGAGGACGGTATCACCGTCACCGGTTCCAAGGGCACGACCAGGCTCGTGGTCTCGATCATCGGCGAAGTGATCGCGGAGAAGGAGTAAGCCGTGCGACCGGTTCAGACTCACCAACGACGGACGGGAGGCTTCACCCTCATCGAGGTGATGATGGCGATCACCGTACTCGGCATCGTCCTTGCCGCCGTCTCCTTCACCATGATGTCGAGCATGCGGCAGAACCACGCCGCCGGGAACCGCTCACAGGCCGCCCAGGTCATGAACTACCTCGGACGGCGTATAGCCGGTGGCGATATCTCCAAGCTGGGCGGCACTTCCTGGGACTACGGCACTCTCGCGACGTCGTTCACCGACCTGAGCCGCGAGAGCAACCTCGCGGACACGGACCTCTACCGCGCCGAGGTCGCCGAGTTCCCCAGGATCGGCCTCGGTGGCACGACCATCCCGCACTACCGCGTGACGGTCTGCTGGAACAACGGAGGCGACGAATCCTGCGTTTCCGGTGATACGGCGGGGCCAGGGCCGGGCGCGGCCAGCGGCGAGAGCTTGCCAGGTATCAACTGATGCGCACCGTGCAGAACACCAAGGCGGCGGGCTTCACCCTCGTGGAGCTGCTCATCGCCATGGCCATCTTCGGCGTCGTCATGACCATCGCTTACAGCGGGATCGTAAGTTCGCTCCGCATCCAGTCCGACCAGGAGGTCATCACCTCCGCCCAGGCGAGGCTGCGGCGCGTCGTCGAGGTAGTCACGCAGGACATCCGCAGCGCCGTGTTCGGCAGCGTTACGGCGACGCCCTACGCCTCCGGCCAGACCAGCATCTCGTTCATGCTCCTCTCCGGAGCGGCGGGGTTTCCCGTGGAGAGCAGCGCCAACTTCTCGCTGGCGTCCAGCAGCGTGATAGCCGCGCGCTCAGCGGAGGCCACCTTGCTCCAGGGCCAGCGCGTCGTGATGGTGAACGGTGCCGGACAAGGGGTCGTCTTCACCGTGGGCAGCGTCTCCGACCTCGGCAACAACCGCTTCCAGCTGAACCACGGCTCTTGCCGCAACACCATCGACTGGGCGGGCGGCGTGCAGCTCTTCGAGATCGCTCAGCTCGGACTGCGCTACGACGCCGACGACCGGACCATCTACCAGAGCACGGGTGGCGGCTCCGAACAGCCGCTGGCGTTCAACGTGGACGAGCTCAGGCTCGAGTACACCTACAACACGGGGGCGGCCAGCGCCGCCAACCCCACCCTCGTGCGCGACACGCCGTTCATGAGCGGCGGCGTTCCGACGCGCAAGTACGTGGACGGCAGCGGCTACACCTACATCCTCGACCGGATCCAGATGGTCATCACCTCGGCGGAGCAGAGCGGCAACCGTGAGATCGAGCGCACCTACTCCGGCTACGTCGACCTGACGTCCAACTCGCACTTCACCCTCATGGAGGTCCTACCGTGCGGCTAAGCTCTCAGCGCGGCGTGGCGATGATCGTCGCCCTGTTCGCCCTCGTCCTCGTTGCCGGCATCGGTACCCTGCTCTTCAGCCGGACGATCAACGAGATGCGGCACAGCAGGGACGACGCCGCGATCGTACAGACGCTGCTACTGGCTCGCGGCGGTAGCAACGTGGCGGGGGCTCTCCTGGCCAACGACGTGAACACCATGCTCAGGGACGCGGTGCGTTACACGAGCACGCCGGGCCCCTGGGTGTTCGGCGAGGGCAGCGGCGATACTCCGACGGCCTCATCGGTCATCACAAGGCTGACCGCGGTGATCACCCGCCTCCAGCCGGCGGTGGACGGCCTGATCTGCGACAACCCCATCATGCCGACCGATACGGGCGCCGAGATCCAGCTTCGCCTCTACTTCTCCTCGGCCGCCTGCGGGCAGGCCTTGCCGTCCGACGTGCGACTACCCGCTCCTCGCTACGTGTCTGGGCCACGCCGCAACGCAGACGGCGCGGGTGTTCAGACCTACGCGCTGCCCTTCGTGCTCGTATCCGAGGCGAGCCTTGGCGAGTACCGGCGCAACATCGTCACCCAGGGCGAGTACCGCTTCGAGGTCGGCCAGGCGAACTTCTCGATGTGGGCGTACTTCACGAACCGCGAAGTGAGCGTCGGCGCCAACAACCAGACCATCGACAAGATCTACTTCACCGACCAGACGATGATCGATGGTCCGGTCCACACGAACGGCCACTTCGCCCTTGCCTACGACCCGTGGTTCGGTGGCAGCGTGAGCAGCGCGGGGTGCAACAATGCCAGCTGCTCCACGATCGACCGGGGCGCGTACCTCTATGACTACCAGCACACTGAGCAGTACGATTGCGGTTGGGCCGGCAC